>DASYUQ010000222.1 GCA_036001065.1 Candidatus Methylomirabilota bacterium | reverse complement strand
TACATGTGCCGTTCTGCGCGAAGCGGTGCTACTACTGCTCGTTCAACACCGCCCCGATGGACGCCGGCGCGATGATCCGCTATCTCGGCGCCCTCCAGCGCGAGGTCGAGCTGCTGAGCACCCTGCCGTGGGCGGGCGACGTCACGCTGGCGACGGTGTTCTTCGGCGGCGGCACACCCTCGTTGCTGGCCGCCGACGAGGTGGCGGCGATCCTCGCCGCGCTCCGGACGCGCTTCCACGTGGCGGCGGACGCCGAGGTCACCGTGGAGTGCAACCCGGAGAGCGTCTCGCGGGAGAAGTTCGAGGGCTACCGCGAGGCCGGCGTGAACCGGATCAGTCTCGGGATCCAGTCGCTGGACGACACGCTCCTGCCGCGCCTGGGCCGCCTCCACAGCGCCCGCGACGCGCGCGCCGCATTCGAGGCCGCGCGCGCGGCGGGGTGCGCGAACGTCAGCGTCGACATCATGTACGGCCTGCCCGGCCTGGACCTCGCCGGCTGGACGGGGGCGGTCCAGCGGGTGCTCGACTGGCAGCCCGATCACCTGTCCGCCTACGGGCTGACGCTGGACGCCGGAAGCCTCTGGGGCGTGACCGGGGTCGCGGGGCTGCCGCCCGAGGGCACGGTGGTCGAGCAGTACTGGGCGCTGGTGCGCGCCGCCGCCACCCACGGCTTCGAGCACTACGAGGTCTCCAACTACGCGCGCCCCGGCTTCCGGTCGCGGCACAACCAGATCTACTGGCGGGCGGCAGAATATCTCGCCGCCGGGCCCGGCGCCTGCGCCTTCGCGGGCGACCTGCGCTACTGCAACGCCAAGCCCGTCCCGCGCTACTGCGAGACGCTCGAGCGCGGCGCGCTGCCCATCGCGGAGGCCGAGCGCCTGACGCCCCGCCAGCGGCTCGGCGAGCGCCTGATCCTCGGGCTGCGCACCGCCGACGGCGTACCGGCGGCGTGGCTCAGCGAGCGGCTGGCCGGCGACCCCGCGCGGGAGCGGCGGCTCGACGACTGGGAGCGCGCCGGGCTGCTCGCGTGGACCGGCGCGCGCGTCGCCCTCAGCGAAGCCGGGTTTCTCGTCTCCGACGCGCTGTTCGTGGAGCTGCTGTAGTCCACTCACCTTGACTTGGCCACACCCGGTTGCTACAAGAGCGTTGATGGATGAGCGGCATCGCGACGTTCTCATCGCCCTGATCCGCGAATACATCGACTCGGCGCAGCCCGTCGGCTCGCGCCTGCTGGCCAAGCGCTACCTGAAACAGCTCTCGGCGGCGACCATCCGGAACGCGATGGCCGACCTCGAAGAGATGGGCTACCTCGCCCAGCCCCACACCAGTGCCGGCCGGGTGCCCACGGACAAGGCCTATCGCCTCTACGTGGAGTCCTTCCCGCCGTCGCTGGCGACACCGCCGGGGCCGCCCGAGAGCCTGCCGGCGCGCCCCTCCGGCATCGACGGCTTCATGGAGCGCACGTCCGAGCACCTGTCCAGCGTCACCCGGATGACGGGGCTGCTGCTGGCGCCGCCGCTCAAGCAGACGACCATCACTCGGGTCGAGATGATTCCGCTGGAGGAGGACCGTGTCCTGGCCGTCCTGGTGACGGATTCCGGCTGGGTGACGGCCCGCGCGATCGCCGTCGACCCCCCGCTTCCCGCGGACGAGGTGCGCAAGATCGGCCGCGAGCTGACGCGGCGCTTCCGCGACCGCACCGTGGCGGAGATCGTGGAGATGGAGACGCCGCCGGCCGATCCGCTGGACGAGCTGCACACGCGGGCGCGCGCCATCATGGAGCAGATCCTGGTGCTCCTGCGCGGCCGCACGCTCTATATCAGCGGCGCCATCAACATGCTCGACCACCCGGAGTTCTGGGACATCGAGACGACCCGCGAGCTGCTGCGCACCTTCGAACAGAAGGAGCGGCTGGCCGATCTGATGGCCAACCTGGCCGAGGACGAGGGCCTGCACGTCACCATCGGCCGGGAGAATCCCTACGCCGAGATGCGCGAGTGCACCCTCATCACCTCGACCTATCTCTATCGCAACCAGGTGCTGGGCATCCTCGGCGTCGTCGGGCCCCGGCGCCTGCCCTACCCCGACGTCATCTCGGTAGTCAACGAGACCGCGCGCCACGTCACCGAGGCGCTGTCGCGCGTCCGCCAGGACCTCTACCTGCCGTCGTAGGCCCGGCCGACCGCCGGCGCCGCGACGCCGGCTGCTATAATTCGAGACATGAGCGACGCTGACCGTATGAAATCGCCGGCTGATCGCGCGGAGTCCCAGGACTTACGGGAGACCGAGAAGGTCGAGATCACGGCGGAGCGCGAGGAGCTCCGGCGGCAGCTCGACGACAAGCAGGACCGGCTCCTCCGCGCGCTGGCCGAGATGGACAACATGAAGCGCCGTACCCAGCGCGAGCGGGAGGAGTCCATCCGCTACGCCAACGAGGGCCTGGTCCGCGAGCTGATCCCCGTGCTCGACAACCTGGACCGTGCCCTGGCGGCGGCGCGCTCGGCCCCGGACGTCAGCAGAGTGGTCGAGGGCGTGGAGCTCATCCAGCGCGAGCTGCTGCGCGTCCTGGAGCGGGCCGGCGTCACGCGCTACTCGGCGGTCGGGCATCCATTCGATCCGACGCGCCACGAGGCGACCGAGCGCGTGGTCAAGCCCGACCAGCCGCCCGGCACGGTCGTGTCGGAACACGTCCCGGGCTACCTCCTGAACGGTCGCGTGCTCCGCCCCGCCCAGGTCGCCGTCGCCGTCGCCCCCGACGCGGACGCGGCCTCGTAGATGCCGCGCGACTACTACGAAGTACTGGGGGTCTCGCGCAACGCCAGCGAGGCGGAGATCAAGCGCGCCTACCGCCAGCTCGCCATGCAGTACCACCCGGACCGCAACCCGGGGGACAAGGGGGCCGAAGATCGCTTCAAGGAGGCCAGCCAGGCGTACGCCGTCCTGTCGGATCCCGACAAGCGCGCCCAGTTCGACCGGTTCGGGTCGGTCGGGGTCGGCGGCGGCTTCGCCGAGCAGGGGTTCGGCACCCTCTTCGAGGACATCTTCGAGAGCTTCTTCACCGGCACCGGGCGCGGGCGGCGCGGCCGCACAGCGCGGGGCGAGGACCTCCAATACGAGCTGAAGATCTCGCTCGACGAGGCCGCGACCGGACTGGAGACCAAGATCCAGATCCCGCGCATGGAGCGCTGCGGGGAGTGCAACGGCACCGGGCTCGAGCCGGGCAGCCGGCGCGCCGCCTGCGACATGTGCCACGGCCGAGGCGAGGTCCGGCTGAGCCAGGGCTTCCTCACCGTCGCCCGCACGTGCCCGAAGTGCCACGGCGAGGGCGAGCTGAACCGCAACCCGTGCCCGGCCTGCCGGGGCGAAGGCCGCCAGCGCGCCGAGCGCCTGCTGCAGGTCAAGATTCCGCCCGGCATCGACGACGGCATGCAGCTGAGGGTCTCGGCCGAGGGCTCGGCCGGCTACGGGGGCGGGCCGCCGGGCGATCTCTACGTGCTGGTGCGGATCAGGGAGCACGAGCTGTTCGTCCGCAACGGGGCGGATCTCTACTGCGATCTGCCGATGACGTTCGCGCAGCTGGCGCTGGGGGCCGAGGCGGATGTGCCGGTGCTGGGCGGGACGGCGAAGCTGAAGATCCCTGCCGGCAGCCAGCCGAATCAGATCCTCAAGCTCCGCGGCCGCGGCATGCCGCGCCTCCGGGAGCGGGGACACGGCGACGCGTGCTACCGGCTGATCCTCGAAGTGCCCCCGAAGCTCAACGCCCGCCAGCGCGAAGCCCTCGAGGCGTTCGAGGCGGAGTCGAAGGGGCAGGGGGGGCCGCTCATCACCTCCTTCCTCGAGCGGATGAAGAAGCTCCTCGAGTAGGCGCGGATGCGCCGTCGAGCCTCCCGATGAGCGCGGCTTCGTATTGGGAGCTCGCCCTTCCCGTCTCCGGCGACGTCGCCGAAGGGATCACCAACTTCCTCTGGGAGCTGGGCGCGCTCGGGGTCGTCGAGGAGCAGGCCTCCGGTGAGGAGCCGCGGCTGCGGGCGTTCTTTCCGGGCCACCTCGACGCGCAGCGCCTCCACGCGCGCATGAGCGACTACATCGGCGGACTGCGCGCGCTGGGCTTCGCGGCTCCGGGCGCGCCGCGCGTGGCGCCGGTCGCGGAGGCGAACTGGGCCGAGGCCTGGCGCGAGCACTTTCGGCCGCTGCGCGTCGGGCGCCGCCTGCTGGTGGCGCCGCCGTGGGACGTCCCGGCGGTCCCCGGGCGGCTGGCGATCGTCATCGAGCCGGGCCGCGCCTTCGGCACCGGACATCACGGCAGCACCGCAGGCTGTCTCGAAGCGCTCGAGACGATCATCGGCAAGCGCCCACCGCGCGCGGCGATCGATCTGGGCACGGGTTCCGGCATCCTGGCCATCGCGGCGGCGCGACTGGGCGTGGGGCGGATCCTGGCGGTGGACGACGATCCCGACGCGGTGGCCTGCGCGACCGCCAATATCGCACTCAACCGCGTAGCCGAGCGCATCGCCTGCATGACGGCCGACGCCGGCGCGCTCACGACGGACCCGGCACCGCTGGTGCTCGCCAATCTGTTGTCGGCCGCCCACCGGCGCCTGGCGGCCGCCTACGCGCGCTACGTCGCCCCCGGCGGCAGGCTCGTCCTGGGCGGCCTGCTCGACGGCGAGGCGGCCGGCCTCGGCCCCGCGTTGCGCGCGCAGGGCTTCGCGCCGGGGGCCGCCCGGTCTGTGGACGGCTGGACCACCCTCGAGCTCCGCCGCACAGGATGAGACATCCTGTGTCAATCCAAAGGTCGCACGCGCTTCCTCGAGCGCCGGCCTCGGCGGCGCCCCCTTGGGGGTGGTTCGGAGGGGGCCGCGAGGCTCCCTCCGACTATGGATTCGGAGGGGGCCGCGAGGCTCCCCTCCGACCAGGGATCTCGGAGGGGGCCGCCGAGGTCCCCTCCGACCTATGAGCGCTCTGCGGCGGTTCACGATCGCGCCCGAGCGGATCGACGGCGACCGCGTCGTCTTCGACCGCGACGAGACGCGCCACATGGCGGCGGTCTTACGATTGGCGCCCGGCGATCTCGTCGTCGCCGCCGACGGGCGCGGTCGCGACTACACCGTGCGCATCGAGTCGCTCGGCGAGACCGCCACCGGGACCGTGCTCGGCGTGGCCACCAACCGGGCCGAGACCCCGCTGGCGATCACGCTCGTCCAGGGCGTTCCCAAAGGCGACAAGATGGAGCTGATCGTGCGGGCGGCCACCGAGCTCGGCGTGGCGCGGGTGCTGCCGGCGATTACGGAGCGCACCATCGTCCACCTGGAGCCGAGTCGCTGGCGGGAGCGTGCGCGCCGGTGGCAGCGGGTGGCCAAGGAAGCGGCCAAGCAGTGCGGGCGCGCGATCGTTCCCGAGGTCGGCGTGCCTCGCCCTCTCGCCGAGTGGCTGGAGATCCCCGCCGGCGCGACCGAGCTGAAGCTTTGCCTCTGGGAGGGCGAGGGGCCGTCGCTGGCGCGCGCGCTGGAGGCGGTGGCGGCGCCGCCGCGCGTGGCGCTGGTGCTCGTCGGCCCCGAGGGCGGGCTGGCGCGCCGCGAAGTCGAGCTGGCGCGAGCGCAGGGATGGATGACCGCCCGGCTCGGTCCGCGCATCCTGCGCACCGAGACGGCGGGCCCGGCCATCGCCGCGATTCTTCAATTCAGGTTCGGCGATCTCGGTGGCGGGGCGCCGGCCGCGGAGCGCCTTCGTGACTGAGGCCGGCTACGACTACTTCGATGTGGCCGCCGACGTCGGCGTGAGGGCGTGGGGACCGACGCTGACGGAAGCGCTCGCCCAGGCCGCGCTCGGGGTTCTCGCCCTGACGATCGCCCCCGAAGACGTCGAGGAACGCGAGACGCGGGAGGTCCGCGCGCAGGGCGACTCGCCCGAGCGCCTGCTCGTGAACTGGATCAACGAGTGCCTGTACGTGCACGAGATCGAGGGGTTCGCGGTGCGGCGGGTGGAGGTGACGAGGCCGGGGCCGGCGCTGGTGCACGGCCTCCTGCGCGGCGAGGCGATCGACACCCGCCGCCACCGTCCCGGCACGGTCGTGAAGGCTGCAACCTACCACCAGGTGTCGGTCACCGAGGAGGGCGACCGGTCGGAGGTCCGGCTGATCGTCGATGTTTGATGTTTCTAAAACGAGACAATGTGGCGGCACAGCGTGTCGTGAACGCAACACGGAGACGCTTGTAAAGCCGACAATGTAAGGGACCCAGAGCGAGTGAAATCAATCTGTTATCCCTCGTAATCGCGTCTGGCACCTCAGTTGCTCTTCTCTCCGCCGGCCATGCACCAGACAACGATCCGGAAACCGGTGACGATGGACGGCGTCGGTCTTCACTCCGGAAGGCCGGTGCGGATCACGATGTCTCCCGCGCCTGCCAACTCCGGCATCATCTTCAGAGTGGCGAGCCACGACGAGCCGATTCCCGCCGCGCCAGAGAGCGTCGTCAACTGCCATTACGCGACGACCATCGGGCGCAATGGGACGCGGATTCAGACGGTGGAGCACCTCATGGCCGCCGCGGCCGGGCTCGGCATCGACAACCTCGACGTCGAGGTCGACGGCCCGGAAATCCCCGCGGGGGACGGCAGCGCCAAGCCGTTCGTCACCCTGCTGGCGACGGCGGGGCGCGCCGAGCAGTCGGCGCCGCGCCGGCCCATCAAGATCCCCTACCCGATCCGAGTGGGCAGCGGTGGGCGCTGGATCCAGATGGTTCCCTCCGAAACGCTCCGCATCAGCTACACGCTCGACAACGACCATCCTGCGATCGGCACCCAGGCGCTCACCTGCACGCCGAGCGAGCGCATGTTCATCGAGGAGTTCGCCCCCGCCCGCACCTACGGCTTCCTGAAAGATCTCGGCCCGATGCGCAAGAACGGCCTGGCCCGCGGCGCCTCGCTGGAGAACGCCATCGGCGTGGGCAAGCGCGGCGTCCTGAACGGGCTCCGGTACCGTGACGAGTTCGTGCGGCACAAGATTCTCGACCTCATCGGAGACCTCGCCCTTCTCGGTCGGCCGGTGGTGGGCCACGTCATCGCCCGCAACGCGGGCCACGCGCTGAACTTCGAGCTGGTGCTCGCGGTCCAGCGCGCGCTAGGCCTCGAGCGCCGTCCGGCCGGCGCCGGCCTGGCCGTAGTGCCGTTCCCAGCCGTCCGCCGCAACGGCGCGCTCGTTCCCGCACCCGGCCTCGCCGCCTTCTAGAAACTCGGAGGGGGGCTTCGCCCCCCTTCCGAAACCTCCCCCCAGAAAGGATTGCGCCGGCAAGGCCGGCGCTCGAACCGAGGTTACTCCGACACGCTTCTAGGCGGCGTAACCGCGCTTCGAGCGCCGGCTTTGCCGGCGCAACGAGTTTATGCGGGGAGGTGTCGGAGGGGGCGAGACGCCCCCTCCGACGTGATCGATCCGCCGGTCTCCGCCGGCGCAATCCCTTCCTGGGGGGGGCCTCGGAGGGGGCCTCGACGGCCCCCTCCGACTGAGCTAGTGCCGTTCCAACTTGTTGATACTAAATCTGTCCACGAACGACGTACACGGTGCCTTCCTCGGCGCGAATAGTTGGAACGGCACTAGGCGGCCCTCGGCCGCCCGCTGGAGGGCTATAATGGCCTGTCTGCCGTATGCGTGGTGCGCGTTCCGGACTCTGTGTGCTGGCGGCGGCGCTATGGCTCGCCGTGGGAGCGCCGGCGCGGGCCGAGATTCGTCTCAGCGATCTGACCATCTACCTCAACGACCATGAGGTGACGGTCCACGTCGTCGCGCTGGGCGCCGTGCCGCCGACGTTCTACGAATCGATCCACAGCGGCATCCCCGCCCACGTCCGCTTCACCATCGAGCTCTGGCAGTACAACCGGTTCTGGCGCGACCGCCTCCTCACCACCCAGCTGGTCGAGCGCCACCTCACCTACAACCTCGTCACCAAGGAGTACCGGGTGACCTTCCTCAAGGGTGAGACGCGGCCGGTGTACAGCACGCGCGACCTGCGCGACGCGCAACGGGTGCTTTCGGAGCTGCGGGCGACGAAGCTCACGCCGGCCTCCGAGCTCGACCCCGACGACATCATCTACGTCCGCGTCCGCGCCGCCACCGCGCTGAACGGCGAGAATACGTTCGTGGCGCGCATGGCCGGCACCGCCGAGCAGACCCTGCAGCAGTCCGACTTCCGTCGCATCAGGCGGGTCCAATAATGCCGCTCTACAGCGACCAGGGCCGGCGCCGGCGCAATCTCGTCATCATCAGCGGGCTGCTCGTGCTGGTGGCGATCGCCAGCGCGCTCAGCCTCGAGATGCGCGTGCCCCAACTGCCGCTGGCCTCGAACATCGTCGTCTTCGCCCTGTTCAACCTGAACCTCATCGTCTTCCTGCTGCTGCTGGTCCTGCTTCTTCGCAATCTCGTGAAGCTCTGGGTCGAGCGTCGGCAGAAGCTGATCGGGGCCAGGTTCAAGACGAAGCTCGTGCTGGCCTTCCTGTCGCTGGCGCTGGCCCCCGCCATCCTGATCTTCATCATCGCCTCCAACTTCATCAACAAGTCGATCGAGGGCTGGTTCAAGCCCCAGGTCGAGCGCCCCCTCGACCAGGCGCTGGGGGTGGCCCAGACGTACTACCAAAACCTCCAGGCCACCGCCCTGCGCCACGCCCAGCACATCGGCCGTGTCATCGACCGCGACGACCTCCTGGACGAGGCCAACCGGGAGGAGCTGGCCGCCTACCTGGTCGAGCAGCAGGAGCAGCTCGGACTCAGCGCGCTGACCGTGTTCAGCGCCGGCGGCCAGGAGCTGGTCCACGTGAAGGACCCCGGGCTCGGCGATCTCCCCACTCGCGAGGTCAACGAGAGCCAGCTCCGGCTGGGGCGGGCGGGTCAGAACGTGACCACCGTCCGCGAGCTGGCGTCCGGCGACTTGATCGAGGCGATCACCCCCGTCTTCTCGCACGACCCCCGGCGCGGCGTCATCGGCGTGGTGGTGGTGGGCACCCACGTCTCCGAGCGGCTGGAGCAGAAGATCCGCGGTATCGAGCAGGCGTTCCAGGAGTACAAGCAGCTCAAACTGGTGAAGAACCCGATCAAGGGCATCTACATCCTGCTCTTCCTCCTGATGACGCTGATCGTCGTCTTCTCCTTCGCCTGGTTCGGGCTCTACCTGGCCCGCGGCATCACCGGCCCCATCGCCGAGCTGGCCGAGGGCACCCGCGAGGTGGCGGCCGGCAACCTCAGCTACAAGGTGCAGGCGCGGGCGGACGACGAGATCGGCGTGCTCGTCGACTCCTTCAACCGGATGACGGACGACCTCGCCCAGTCGAAACGACAGCTGGAGGAGGCGTACCTGGACCTGCAGGACAAGCACACCGAGCTGGAGGACCGGCGGCGCTACATCGAGACCGTGCTGGAGGCCATCACGACCGGCGTCGTGTCGCTCGATCCGCAAGGGGCGGTGACGACGCTCAACCGGGCCGCCGCCGGGATGTTCGGCCTGCACAGCGCCGCCGCCGTCGGACGCCCCGTCGAAGAGGTGTTCGGCAGCCCGGCGTTCAGGGACGTGGTCGGGCTCGTGGCCCGCATCCGGCGCGCCAAGGCCGGGGTCGCCATCGAGCAGGAGTTGCACCTGCGCCGGAGCGGCGTGAGCGTGTCGCTCCTGGCCTCGGCCACCGCGCTGCGCGGCCCCGAAGGCGAGTACACGGGCGCGGTCATCGTCTTCGACGACCTCACGGAGCTGCTCAAGGCCCAGCGCCTGGCCGCCTGGCGCGAGGTCGCCCAGCGGATCGCCCACGAGATCAAGAACCCGCTGACGCCCATCCAGCTCTCGGCCCAGCGGCTCAAGCGGCGGCTGGCCCGCAACCCCGGCGACGAGCAGCTCATCACCGAGTGCACGGAGACGATCATCCAGGAGGTGGACGGGCTCAAGCGGCTGGTGGACGAGTTCTCGCGCTTCGCCCGGATGCCGGTGCTCACGCCGCGTCCCACGGACTTGAAGTCGCTGCTGGACGCGGTGGCCGGCCTCTACCGCGAGTCGCACCCCGCGCTGCGGCTGACCACGCGCTACCGCGACGACCTGCCGCGGCTCGAGGTGGACCCCGACCACATCAAGCGCGCGATGCTCAACCTCGTGGACAACGCCGTGGAGGCGGTGGGCGGCACCGGCGAGGTGGACGTCGAGGCTCTCCATCTGCCCGAGGCGGGGCGGGTGCAGGTCATCGTGAGCGACACCGGGCCCGGGATCAGCCCCGAGGACAAGGACAAGCTGTTCATGCCCTACTTCTCGACGAAGACGAACGGCATGGGGCTGGGGCTGCCGATCGTGCACGAGATCGTCACCGAGCACGGGGGCACGATCCGGGTGGAGGACAACCAGCCCAAGGGGAGCCGCTTCGTCATGGAGCTGCCCGTGTCGCGCTCCACCGCGCCCGTCGAGGCCTACGGCGGGGCCTGAGCGAGCCATGGCGGGCGAGCACATCCTGATCGTCGACGACGAGCCAGCCATCCAGGCGACGCTCCGGGGCGTCCTGGAGGACGAGGGCTACCGCGTCACCGCCGTGGGCAGCGGCGCCGACGCGCTCTCGGTCTTCGCCGACGAGGCGCCGGATCTGGTGTTCCTGGACATCTGGATGCCCGGCAAGGACGGGCTGGAGACCCTGGCCGACCTCAAGCGGCTCCGGCCCGACGTCGCCGTGGTGATGATCTCGGGCCACGGCACCATCGAGACCGCCGTCCGGGCCACGCGGCTGGGCGCCTACGACTTCATCGAGAAGCCGCTCTCGCTCGAGAAGACGCTGCTCACCGTCGCCCGCGCGCTCGAGCACTCGCGCCTCGAGCGCGAGAACGCCACCCTGCGCCAGCGGCTCGAGCAGCGCACGGAGATCATCGGCCAGAGCCTGGCCATCCGGCAGCTCCGCGAGCAGATCGCCACGGCGGCGCCGACGAACGGGCGGGTGCTGATCCACGGCGAGAACGGCAGCGGCAAGGAGCTGGTGGCCCGGGGCATCCACGCGCTGTCGACGCGGCGCGACCGGTCGTTCGTCGAGGTGAACTGCGCCGCCATCCCCGAGGAGCTGATCGAGTCGGAGCTGTTCGGCCACGAAAAGGGCGCCTTCACCGGCGCGCTGGCGCGGCGGCGGGGCCGCTTCGAGATGGCCGACGGGGGGACGCTGTTCCTCGACGAGATCGGCGACATGAGCCTCAAGACCCAGGCCAAGGTCCTGCGCGCCCTCGAGGAGCAGGCCTTCGAGCGGGTGGGCGGCCGGGAGACGATCAAGGTGGATGTCCGCGTGATCGCCGCCTCCAACCGCGACCTCACGACGCTCCTGGGCAGCGGCTTCCGCGAGGACCTCTTCTACCGGCTGAACGTGATCCCCATCGAGGCGCCCCCGCTGCGCGCCCGCAAGGAGGACATCCCGCTCCTCATCGACCACTTCATCCGCGTCTTCTGCGCCGAGAACGGCAAGCGCGTCAAGACCGTGTCCGGCGAGGCGCTCGCCTACTTCCTGGCCTACGACTGGCCGGGCAACGTGCGCGAGCTGCGGAACATGGTGGAACGCCTGGTCATCATGACGCCGGGGGACGTCATCGGCATCGACGATCTGCCGGTGCCGCTGCGCCCTAAGGAGGCGCCGGCCGCGGGAGCGGAGGCGGGGGAGCGGTCGCTGCGGGAGGCGCGCGACAACTTCGAGCGGGCCTACATCCTGACCGAGCTGCGCGCGAACGACTGGAACATGACGCGCACGGCCGAACGGCTGGGCATCGAGCGCAGCCACCTCTACCGCAAGATCAAGGCCTACGGGATCACGCCGCCCAAGTGACGCTCCCGGCCCGGCCACGCCGCTGACCATGCCGGTCTGGAACTTCGTCTGGACGCGCGCCTACCACGACTCCGTCACACTGATGCGCCTGACGCGGGACATGGAGGCGGTCCCGGGCGTGAGCCGCGCCGCGGCCATGATGGGGACGCCGGCCAACCGCGCGCTCCTCAAGGATGCCGGACTCCTGACCGATGAGGGGTCCGCCGCCGCGCCCACGGACCTCGTCATCGCCGTCGCCGGCAGCGGCGAAGCCTCCGCGCGCGCGGCCGAGGCCGCCGCCCGGGCCGCGCTGAGCTCCCGCCCGGCGGCGGGGTGGGAAGGACGGGCGAGTCCCCGACCCCGGACGCTCGCCTCCGCGCTGCGGGCCAGGCCCGACGCCACGCTGGCGCTGATCTCGGTGCCCGGTCTCTACGCCGGCGCCGAGGCGCTGAAGGCGCTGCGAGCAGGGCTCCACGTCATGCTCTTCAGCGACAACGTGCCCCTGGAGACCGAGATCGAGCTGAAGCGCTTCGCGCGGGAGCGGGGCCTCTTCCTGATGGGGCCGGACTGCGGGACGGCGATCATCGACGGGGTCCCGCTCGGCTTCGCCAACGCGGTGCCGCGGGGGCGGATCGGCCTGGCTGCGGCGTCGGGCACGGGGCTCCAGGAAGTCACCTGCCTGATCGCCCGGGCCGGCGAGGGCATCTCGCACGCCATCGGCGTCGGTGGGCGCGATCTGTCCGACGCGGTGAGCGGCATCATGATGGAGCAGGCGCTCGCCGCCCTCGCCGCCGACGGGGCCACCGAGGTGATCTGCGTCATCGGCAAGCCTCCGGGACCGTCGGCTGCCGCCCGCCTGCACGAAGCGGTGAGCCGGCTCGGCAAGCGGTGCGTCGTGCACGTCGTCGGCGGCGCCGCGGCTCCGGCGCCGACCGTCGGCGCCGGTGTCCACATCGCGGCGTCACTGGAAGACTGCGCTCGCGCCGCCGTCGCGCTGGCCCGGAAGGAACGCCCGGCTTCGACGGAGTTCACGCTGCCCGCCGCCGAGGTGCAGCGCCTCGTGGAGGAGGCGGTGCGCCCGCTCGAGCCCGGGCAGCGGTTCGTGCGGGGCGTGTACTCGGGCGGCACGCTCGCCTGGGAGGCGCTCGCCCTGCTCGGCGCCACGCTGTCCGACGTGGCGCCGGGCGTGACGGGTGGCGGCAGCGGGCATCGCGTCGTCGATGTCGGCGCGGA
The DNA here is from genome assembly GCA_036001065.1 of Candidatus Methylomirabilota bacterium. NCBI lineage: Bacteria > Methylomirabilota (SeqCode) > Candidatus Methylomirabilota bacterium. The sequence continues at coordinate 40,259 of DASYUQ010000222.1, read as the reverse complement.
CATCTTCACGGTGGGGCGGCCGCACCCGATGATCGACGGCACCGTCCGCCGCGAGTGGATCCGGAAGGAAGGCGCCGATCCTTCCACGGCCGTTCTGCTCCTCGACGTGGTGCTGGGCTACGGCGCTCATCCCGATCCCGCCGGCGAGCTGCTGCCGGCCCTCCACGCGGCGCGCGCGGAGGCCCGGGCCCACGGCCGCCACCTGGCCGTCGTCGCCAGCGTGACCGGCACCGACGCCGACCCGCAAGGCCGGGCTGGGCAGGTCGCCAGGCTCGCTGGCCTCGGTGCCGCCGTGATGCCATCGAACGCTCAGGCCGTCCGCCTGGCCGCCCGCGTGGCGGCGGGCCGCTGAGGATCGGGATCATAGCGACGATGCGAGCTGGCGTTCGCTGGCGTCGAGCCCCTGAGCGATCATGAGCCGCCGGCTCCCGCCGCCCCCCCGGCAGACGTTCGAGACCGTCGCCCGCAACATCGCCAGAGTGATGAAGGGCCAGTCGGCGGCCATCCGCAAGCTCCTGGCCGCCCTCGCCAGCGGGGGCCACGTGCTGCTGGAGGACTATCCGGGGACGGGCAAGACGACGCTGGCCAAAGCGCTGGCCCGCTCCATCGGGGCGCAGTTCCGGCGGGTGCAGTTCACGCCGGACCTCCTGCCCTCCGACATCCTCGGCGTGTCCATCTACGACCAGCGGGAGCAGGCCTTCCGGTTCCACCGCGGTCCCATCTTCACCAACATCCTGCTGGCCGACGAGATCAATCGAGCGTCGCCGCGCACCCAGTCGGCGCTGCTGGAGGCGATGGGGGAAGGCCAGGTCACGGTGGACGGGACCTCGCACCGTCTGGAGACGCTCTTCTTCGTGATCGCCACCCAGAACCCTGTCGAGTTCCGGGGGACGTATCCCCTGCCCGAGGCCCAGATGGACCGCTTCGCCTTCCAGTTCGGCTTGGGCTACGTGTCGCCGGAGGACGAGGCCATCATCCTCTCGGAGCAGGAGCAGGGCCATCCGCTCGACGGCATCGCGGAGTGCGCCGCCGGCGAGGACATCCTGGCCCTCAAGCGGGCGGTCGCCGCCGTCCGCATGGGGGACGAGATCAAGCGGTACATCGTCGACATCGTCCAGGCCACGCGGAGCGCGCCGGGCGTCCAGCTGGGAGGAAGCCCGCGGGCCTCGCTGGCGCTGATGAAGGCCGCCCAGGCGCTGGCCCTCTTCGACGGCGTGGAGTTCGTCACCCCCGAGCACGTCCAGGAAGTCGCGGTGGCCGTCATCGCTCACCGGCTCGTCGTCGATCCGCAGGCGCGCTTTTCGGGCACGACGGCGCCGGGGATCGTGGAGGACATCCTCAAGGCGATCCCGGTGCCGGCCTAGAGACGGTGGGGCGAATGGCGCGCGCTCACTACGGGCACTCCTCGCCGTCTCGAGCGCCGGCTTCGCCGGCGCAATCCCTTTCTGGGGGAGGCCTCGGAGGGGGCCGTCGCGGCCCCCTCCGATTGAACTAGTGCCGTTCCAACTATTCGCGCCTAGGAAGGCACCGTGTACGTCGTTCGTGGACAGATTTAGTATCAACAAGTTGGAACGGCACTAGAGACGGTGAGGCGAGCCTTCTACCTCGGCTTCCGGCACCTGTCGTCGCTGGAGTGGCGGATCCGACGGCGGTTCACGGGCACCGGCATCTGGCTCCTGGGCGTCCTCTTCGCCTCCGCGGTGCTCGGGCTCGACACCAACCAGACGGTCGCCTATCAGGCCTTCAGCTTCGTGCTGGCCGCTCTCGTCGTCGCCCTCGCCGCGAACCGCTCTTGGCGCGCGCGGCTCAGCGTCGACCGGGTGGTGCCGCGCTTCGCCAGCGCCGGCGAGCGGCTGATCTACAAGATCGCCGTCCGCAATCACGGACCGCGAGCCCTGCGCGGGCTCCTCCTGTCGGAGGACCTCGAGGATCCTCGCCCCTCCTACGAAGAGTTCCTCCAGGCCCGGGAGCCCGGCGAGGACCGGCGCAACCGGTTCGACCGGGCCATCGGGTATTTCCGATGGGTCTGGCTCGTCTCGAAGAGACAGTCGGCGCTCGCCGGACATCTCCCGGTGCCGGCCCTCCCGCCCGGCGGCCAGTGCGAGCTACGGGCCGAGATCACCCCGCTGCGCCGCGGCCGGCTCACGCTCACCGGCGTCACGGTGGCCCGGCCAGACTCGCTGGGAGTCTGCAAGGCGGCGGTCTCGGTGCCGGCGACGCACTCGGTGCTGGTGCTTCCCCGACGCTATCCGGTGCCCCCGCTCGAGCTTCCCGGCACGCGCAAGCACCATCAGGGCGGCGTGGCGCTGGCCTCGTCGGTCGGCGACTCCGAGGAGTTCGTCTCACTGCGCGAGTACCGCCCCGGCGATCCGCTGCGCCGCATCCACTGGCGAAGCTGTGCCAGGGTGGGCAAGCTCATCGTGAAGGAGCACCAGAACGAGTTCTTCGTCCGGCATGCCCTCGTGCTCGACACCTTCGTCGACTCCGAGCCCAGCGACCTCTTCGAGGAGGCCGTGTCCGTGGCCGCCTCCCTGGCCTACACGATCCAGACCCAGGAGTCGCTGCTCGATCTTCTCTTCGTGGGACCCACGGCCTACTGCTTCACGGCCGGGCGCGGGCTCGGCCAGGCGGAGCGGATGCTCGAGGTCCTGGCCTGCGTGCGAGCCTGCCGGACGGCGCCGTTCAGCGCGCTCCACCACCTCGTCATCCAGCACCACGCCCTGGTCAGCGGCTGCATCTGCGTCCTGATGGCGTGGGACGAGGACCGCCGACGCCTGGTGGGAGAGCTCACGGCGCTCGGGGTGCCGACGCTGGTGCTGCTGATCGCCGGGGCCGAGGCCGCCGACACGCCGGACGCGGAGGGCGCTCGACTTGCTCGCTTCCACCGGCTCGAGGTCGGGCGGATCGCCGAAGGGCTGGCCAGGCTGTGAGACACCCTGTGTCAACCCAAGAATCGCGCGCGCTCCCTCGAGCGCCGGCTTCGCCGGCGCAACCATTGGGGTGGCTTGGAGGGGGCCGGGAGACCTCCCACCAACTATGGATTCGGAGGGGGCCGGGAGGCCTCCTCCGACTATGGATCTCGGAGGGGGCCGTAACGTCCGCCCCCGCCGACCTATGAACACGCCGCCGGGCCTCGTCGGCGCCGCGGTGCTCTTCTGGGGCTGGCAGACCGCTCTCCTGCCGCTCGCCGTCGTCGCAGCCCTCATCCTGGAAGCGTCCCGCCTCGTGCCCTGGCGCTGGCACTTCGCGCGCGCCGAGTTCGACCGCCTCGCTGATCTCTCTACTCTGCTGCTCCTGGGCGCCGTGGTTTACCTCGGCCTGACGGCCGGAGCCAACCGCGCCGTCATCGGCGTGCTGCAGTGGCTGCCGCTGATCTGTCTGCCGCTCGTCGCCTCCCAGGCCCTGAGCGGCGGCGAGCCGATCGAGCTGGCCACGCTCTTCTGGACGCTCCGCCGACAGGCGCGCCGGGAGGGCGCCGCCCGGAGCCCCGGCTTCAACCTCGCCTACCCATACGTCGCCCTCTGCGTCCTCTCGGCGAGCGCCGCCAACGTCCGCAGCGGGGCGTTCTACGTCGCGGTGTGCGTCCTGGCCGCATGGGCGCTCTGGTCGGTGAGGCCCCGGCACGTCTCGGCGGCCGTCTGGGTGGGCGCGGTCCTGGGGGTCAGCCTCCTGGGCTACGGCGGCCACCTCGGCCTGCATGACCTCCAGCAGGCGATCGAGGCCCGCATCACGGAATGGTTCGAGGCCCTGATCGGACGGCATGTCGACCCGTTCCGCACGACCACCCACATCGGCCAGATCGGGACCCTGAAGCTCGGCGAGCACATCGTGCTGAGAGTCGAGCCGCGGGAGGGCCGCGCCCAGCCCCTTCTCCGTGAGGCCACCTACAACGCCTACCACTCGTCCACGTGGTTCGCCGTCGATTCGTCCTTCGCCGAGGTGCCGCCCGAGGGCGACGGCGCCACCTGGAAGCTCCGCCCGGCCACGGGCCGTAGCGGGGCCATGACGGTCTCGGGCGCGCTCCGACGAGGCAAGGGCGTGCTGGCCCTGCCGGGGGGCGCGTTCGAGCTCCAGCACCTGCCGGCCGTGGGGCTGAAGGTGAGTCGTTTAGGCGCGGTCAAGGTCGACGAGGGACCGGCGTTCGTCAGCTACACGGCGCTGCTCGGGCCCGGCTCTTCCCTCGACGGTCCGCCGACGGAGAACGATCTGAAGCTCCCGCCGCGGGAGGCGCCGCTCCTGAGCCGCGTCGTCGAGGACCTCCGCCTGCGCTCCCAGCGGCCCCCCGAGGCGCTCGCCACCCTCGGCAGCTTTTTCAGGACCAGGTTCCAGTACGCGATGTTCGTCCCCGAGCGGACGGCGGGACCGGCGGCCCTGGAGGACTTTCTGGTCCGCAGCCGGGCCGGCCACTGCGAGTACTTCGCGACCGCGACCGTGCTCCTGCTCCGCGCGGCGGGCATGCCCGCCCGCTACGCCGTCGGCTACTCCACCGACGAGTTCAGCCGGTTCGAGAACCGGTACATCGTGCGGGCCCGCCACGCGCACGCGTGGGCGCTCGCCTACATCGACGGGGCGTGGCGGGATGTCGATACCACGCCCGGCGAGTGGCGCAGCGCCGAAGCCGCGACCGCGTCGGCGCTGGAGCCGTTCTGGGACCTCTGGTCGTGGGCGGGCTTCCTCTTCTCACGGTGGCGGTGGAGCGAGGGCCAGGGGACGTGGGCCGGTTACCTGGGCTGGTTCCTGATCCCCCTCAGCGCGGCGCTGATCTGGCGGATCTACTCCCGCACGCGGCGGGGGCGCGCGGGCGCCCGCACCGATGCGCCTGAGCGTGTCGCAGCCCGGCCCGGCGCCGACTCCGAGTTTTACATGGTCGAGCGGCGACTGGCCGAGCTCGGCTTCGAGCGGGCGCCCGGCGAGCCTCTGACCCCGTGGATTCGCCGGATCGAGGCCACGCGCCCCGCGTCGATCACCACCGCTCCCATCGAGCCCCTGGTGCGGCTCCACTACCGGTATCGGTTCGACCCGCTGGGGGTGAGCGCGTCGGATCGCGAGGCCCTGCGGGCAACCGCGCGCTCCTGGCTGGCGAGCCACGACGCGGCCGGCGTCGGCGAGGCCCTCGGAAGTAAAGAGCGCTGACGAAGCTGAACACCTCGCCCAGTGGCACGCCGCCGGCTTGGCGCAGCCGGTGCGCGAGATCGAAGTCGGCGCGCTCGCGCATGAGCATCCGGGCCCGAGGCCCACCGAGGTTCGCCGGCGACAATACGAAAACGCGATCCATCGCCGGATACTACCTTGCATTCTGCATGCCTGGACGGCAGACGGGGCTACGCGGGTTCGTCTCCCGCGCCCGGCAAGTGTGATATTGTCGCTCCCTCGATGAGCGACTCGGCCCGGGCGCTCTTGCACGCGCGCCCGCGGGTCGTGAGCCTGGGGCTGCCAATCTTCGCCCAGGAGCTGACCCGCTTCGGCGTTCCCGTCGTGCACGCCGACTGGCAACCTCCCGCGGCGGCGGACCCCCAGCTCCTGGCGGCGCTCGAGCGGCTGGAGCAGCGCCGGGAGGTCATCGAGCGGGCCAACGCCGAGGCCCTCAGGCACCTCGTTCACGGTGAGCCGGTCCTGGTCGACTGCCGGCCGGCGTGGGAGGCGCTGGGGCTGCCGCAGCGCACGGTGCTGCACGCGGGGCCGCCGATCGAGTGGACCCGGATGTGCGAGCCGATGCGCGCCGCCATCCTGGGCGCCATCCGCTACGAGGGGTGGGCGGCGAACGACGACGCGGCGGCCGCGCTCATCGAGCGCGGCGAGGTGACGCTGGCGCCCTGCCATCACTGGCAGGCGGTCGGCCCCATGACCGGCGTCGTCACGTCCTCCATGCCCGTCTTCGTCGTCGAGAACCGGGCGCACGGCAACCGGGCTCACGCGACCATCAACGAGGGGCTAGGCAAGGTGCTCCGCTTCGGCGCCAACGACGAGAGCGTCCTCGCCCGCCTGCGCTGGCTCGCCGTGGAAGCGGGCCCGCTCCTCGGCGCCGGCCTCCGGACATCGGGGGGCGTCGAGCTGCGCCCGCTCATGGCCCAGGCGCTCCGCATGGGTGACGAGATGCACCAGCGCAACCTGGCCGCCTCGGCGCTGCTGGCCCGCGCGCTCATGCCCCATATCGCCCGCGTGGGGCAGAAGCACGGCGCGGTCGCGCGCCTGGCGGATTTCATCGCCGGTAACGACCAGTTCTTCCTCAACATCGCCATGGCCGCCGGCAAGGCGCTGGCCGATCCGGCGGGCGGCGTCGCCCACTCGACGCTGGTCACGGCCATGGCCCGCAACGGCACCGACTTCGGCATCCGCGTGAGCGGCACCGGCGAGCGCTGGTTCACCGCGCCGGTCCTCACGCCGGTCGGCCTCTACTTCCCCGGCTTCTCGGCCGAGGACGCCAACCCGGACATGGGCGACAGCGCGATCGTCGAGACGATCGGGCTCGGCGGAGGAGCCATGGCGGCGTCGCCCGCGGTGGCCCGCTTCGTGGGCGCGGGAGGGATGGCCGAGGCGGTGGCCGCGACCGACGAGATCCGCGAGATCTGCGTCGGAGAGCATCCGCACTTCCGCATCTCGACGCTCGACGAGCGCGGCGCGCCGGCGGGCATCGACGTCCGGCTCGTCGTCGAGACCGGGATCGCGCCGCTCATCAACACCGGCATCGCCGGCCGCCGGGCCGGCACCGGCCAGGTCGGCGCCGGCGTCGTCCGGGCGCCGCTGGCCTGCTTCGAGCGGGCGCTCCTGGCGCTGGCCGAGCCGTGACCCTCCGGGCGGTGCGGCAGCGTCGGAGCCCCCTCCCAGGACTATGAGCCTCATCGTCGTCGCCATCGGAGGCAACGCCCTGCGCACCGAGGACGGCGTCGGCGCGCCGTCCGAGTGGTTCGACGCGCTGACGCAGAGCTTGCCGCCGCTGGTGGACCTCGTGGTCGAGGGCCACCGGCTCGTCCTCACCCACGGCAACGGGCCCCAGGTGGGCGAGGAGCTACTGCGCATGGAGATCGCCAAGCCGGTGATGCCGGCGCTGACGCTCGATCTCTGCGTGGCCGAGACGGAGGGAAGTATCGGGTACGCCATCCAGCAGGTGATGGACAACCTGCTCGGCCAGCGCGGCCTGGCGGCCCGGGTGGCGTCGGTGGTTACCCAGGTCGTGGTCGACCGGAGCGATCCAGCCTTCGCGAGTCCCACCAAGCCGATCGGCGCCTTTTATCGCAAGGCCGAGGCCCTCCGTCAAGCGCGCGAGCACGGCTGGAGCGTCGTGGAGGACAGCGGCCGGGGCTGGCGCCGCGTGGTGCCCTCGCCGCGTCCCGTGCGCGTGGTGGAGACGCCGCTGATCCGGACGCTCGTGGAGGCGAGGATGATCCCCATCGCCGTCGGCGGTGGCGGGATTCCGGTCTTCGAGACGCCCACGGGCTTGCACGGCGCCGAGGCGGTGATCGAGAAGGACCTGGCGACCGCCGTGCTGGCGGGCGAGCTCGACGCCGACCGCGTCTTCTTCCTCACTGGTGTCGACCGGGTGGCCGTCGGCTACGGCACCCCCGCCCAGCGCTTCCTCGATCGGCTCACGGTTGCCGAGGCCCGCCGCCTGCTGGCGGCGGGCGAGTTCCCGCCGGGGAGCATGGGGCCCAAGGTCGAGGCCGCGGTGCAGTTCGTCGAAGCCGGCGGGCGCGCGGCCATCATCACCTCGCTCGGCCGGATAGGGGAAGCCACGAGGGGGACGGGCGGGACTATCATCCAGCGGGAGGCGGCATGAATCGCCTGCAGGACAAGGTGGCCATCATCACGGGCGGCAACACCGGGATCGGGCGCGCCGTCGCGCTCGCCTACGCCGACGAGGGCGCGGACGTCGCGGTGGCCTGGATCGCACGCGAGCCCGAGGCCCGCTCGCTGGTGGAGGCCGTCGAGAAGAAGGGCCGCCGCGCGCTGGCGCTCAGGACGGACGTCACCGTCGAAGCCGACGTCAAGGCGATGGTCGCCGGGGTGGGCCAGGCCTTCGGCCGCATCGACGTCCTGGTGAACAGCGCGGGGATCCAGAAGGCCCAGCCGATCACGGAGATGACCGCCGAGGACTGGGACCGAATGATCGCGGTGCACCTGCGGGGGGCGTTCTTGTGCTGCCGCGAGGTGGCGCCGGTGATGATCGGGCAGAAGAGCGGGCGCATCATCCTCGTGACCTCGCAGCTCGCCTACAGCGGCCGCCCGCGCTACGCCGCATACTCGGCTGCCAAGGGCGGCCTGCTGACGTTCACGCGCGCGCTGGCCCAGGAGCTGGCGCCGCACGGGATCCTCGTGAACTCGGTGGCACCGGGGCTCATCGACACCGGCTTCGATCCGCTGCCCGAGGAGGCCAAGCGCGCCCACGCCGCCTCGCTCCCGCTCAAGCGCCTGGGGACGCCGGATGATCTCGCGGGGGCGTTCGTCTTCCTGGCATCCGACGAGAGCCGCTACTTCTGCGGGCAGACGCTGCATCCGAACGGTGGGGAGATCATGCCGTGACGCGCGTCTGCGGGCCCGGGGGCGGCAGGGCCCTCGTCGACCACGAGGTCGGCGCCGGTGAAGGCGGCTCGCGTTCCCGCCTCTGCGGCTCGGCCCAGTCAGGCGCGGCGGGAACGGGTCTCCGAGGACCCTGCCGCCCCCGGCCCCGAGCCGCATCGTCCCCTCATAGCTTCCAGCAAGGAGTCGCCCCATGAAGATCGCGGTGATCAATCCGAACAGCTCGGAGACCGTGACGGGGGCGGTCATGGAGTCGGCGAAGCGCGCGGCGTCCCCCGGCACCGAGCTGATCGGCGTGACCACCAAGGGCGGGACGCGCAACATCGATTCTGCCTTCGGCGACTACCTCTCGGGTGCGTTCATGATCCGCACCTGCCTGGAGTCCGTGGCCGTGCACGCGCCCGACGCCGTCGTGCTGGCCGGCTTCGGCCGCGTCGGCATCGACGCGCTCAGGGAGGCGCTGACCATCCCGGTCGTCTCGATCGCCGAGGCGTCGATGGCCGTGGCCTGCCTGCTCGGCCATCGGTTCACGACCCTCACCATGCTCCAGCAATTCATCCCCTATCAACAAGATCTGGTCCGCCTCTTCGGCTTCGAGGCCAAGTGCGCGTCGGTCCGCGCCATCAACATCAACGTCGAGGAGTGCGTGACCAACCGCGACAAAACGCTGGGTGAGCTCGCGCGCGAGATCCAGAGGATCGTGGCCGAGGACCGCGCCGAGGTCGTCATCCTGGCCTGCGCGGGCCTCTGCGGCTACGACACCGAGCTGTCGCGCCGGGCAGGCGTCCCCGTGCTCGATCCGGTCGCGGTGGGCGTGAAGGTCGCCGAGAGCCTGGTCGGGCTCGGCCTCTCGCACTCGAAGATCCGGAAGTTCGCGGCCCCGCCCCAGCCCCTCGAGCACTACCTCTGATGCCGGCGCCTCTGCCCCACGACATGATCATCGCCGCCCGCCACCCCTGGCGGTACGAGTACGACTTCGGCGTCCGGGGTCATCGCAACTGCTCCGACAACTTCCTGGAGGCGCTGGCGCCGTGGAAGATCGAGCGCGGCCCCGGGGCAGGTCGCCCTTCCGCTCCGGCAGCGGGAGGTCGCGGGGAGCGCGCCGGACCACCTCGAGCCGGATCGTGGCGGCGCGGGTCAATGCGGAAGGCGTGCCTCCCGGCCCCCAGGTAGCTGATGGCCTTGGTCGACGGCTGGCGCCGGCTCAACGAGTACAAGCGGACCGGGCTCGACGAGCTCCGCGACGACATGCGGTGGATGGCGCGGTGCGCCTGAAGCCAGATGTTGACGGTGGCGAACCGCTCCCGTTAGAGTCATTAACACGCCGTTGCCGATTCCATCACGCTGAAAGACGGGGGATGCCAGAGCCAGAAGCCGGTCGCGGGTCGCGGATCCGCCTGCCGCTGAAGCTCAAGCTCGGCCTGCTCATCACCGCGCTGCTGGTGGTGACGGTGACCTTCCTGAGCGCCTTCCTCCTCTATCGCGCCGAGAAGAGCCTGACCGCCCAGATGACCAAGCGGGGCCTCACCATCGCTCAGCACCTTGCCAACGCCGCCAGGAACCCCCTTCTCACCAACGACGGGCTCACGCTGAACCTCCTGGTGAAGGACGCCATGAAGGACGAGGACGTCGCCTACGTGATCATCGCCGATCACGATGGCAAGGTCGTCGCCCATACCGACGTCAATCTGATCGGCCGGCGGGTCGAGCGGATCACCGAGCTGACGCGGCTGGGCGAGGACCCGTTGATCCAGACCTACACCGATCCCGAGCAGGGACGGATCATGGACTTCGCGATCCCCCTGACCTTTCGCAAGGTGCCGGTGGGCGCCATCTACCTCGGGTTCAGCCAGAAATCCATCGGACAGGCGCTGGCGCAGGCCCGCAACCAGACGATCGCCATCAGCGTGGTCATGATCCTGATCGGGATCGGCGGGGCCGTGGTCCTGGCCGGGCTCCTGGCCCGGCCGATCCTCCGCCTGGTCGAGGGCACGCGCGCCATCGCCGAGGGCGACTTCACGGTCACGCTGGCCGTCCCCTCCCGGGACGAGATCGGCATGCTCACCGAGGCCTTCAACCTGATGGCCAAGAACCTCCGCGAGAAGGAGATGATCAAGCGGGCGTTCGCGCGCTACGTGGCCCGCGAGGTGGTGGAGGAGCTGTTGAAGGACCCCGAGCGGCTGGTCCTCACCGGCGAGCGGCGCGAGGTGACCGTGCTCTTCTGCGACATGCGCGGCTTCACCGCACTCTCCGAGCGCATGAGCCCGGAAGAGGTCGTGATGCTGCTGAACGACTTCTACGACCTCATGATCGAGGCGACGTTCCGGCACGAAGGCACCCTGGACAAGTTCCTCGGCGACGCGGTCATGGCGGTCTTCGGCGCGCCCATCGCCCATCCGGACCACACGATCCGAGCGGTTCGCACCGCAGTGGCCATGCGGGAGGGGATCGAGCGGCTCAGCGCGCAGCGGATCCGCGCCGGCAAGGAGCCCCTCACGGTGGGGGTCGGCGTCAGCACCGGGGAGGCGGTGGCGGGCACCGTGGGCACGCAGGATCGGATGGAATACACCGTGATCGGTGACAGCGTGAACTTGGCCGCCCGGCTCGAATCCAACGCCAAGTCCATGCAGATCCTCATGAGCGGACGCACCTATCGGGACGTGAAGGAGCACGTGGAGGCGCGCCCGCTGGGCGTGGTGAAGGTGAAGGGCAAGGAAGAGGACGTCGAGGTGTACGAGGTGCTGCGGCTCAAATGAGCGGCACCGGGGGTCTGGGAACCCTCGTGGTGGCCGCGGCCGCGCTCGCGGTCAGCGCCTGCGCCACGGCGACGGAGTGGCAGACCCGGGAGGTCTTCGAATCGAGCGACTTCATCGTCACCTTCGCCAAGAGCGGCGACACCACGCAGAGCCTCGCCGGGCGCTTCCTCGGCGATCCCGCCAAGGCGTGGATGATCGAGGACTACAACGGCCTGGCCCGCCTCACCCCGGGCCGGGAGGTCGTCATTCCCAAGAAGCCGTGGAGCCCGGCCGGCGTCTACGCGACCGGCTATCAGCTCGTGCCCGTGCTCGTCTACCACAACCTCGCGCCCCAGGCCAAAGGCCGCCTGATCATGGCCGCCAGCGGCTTCGAGCAGCAGATGCGTTATTTGAAGACTCACGGCTACCGGGTGATCAGCCTCACCGACCTGATGGAGTACATGGCGCTGGGCCGCCAGCTCCCCCGGCGCAGCGTCGTCCTCACCTTCGACGACGGCTACAAGTCGTTCCTCCAGCACGCCTATCCGCTCCTGAAGGACCTGGGCTTCCCGGCCACGCTGTTCGTGTACACCGACTACGTCGGCAACGGGCGCAATGCGCTCGACTGGGACGACCTCAAGTGGCTGGCCAACGACGGCTTCCAGGTCGGCGCCCACTCCAAGACGCACAGCGATCTGCGTCGCCATCCCGGCGAGCCGAACGAGGAGTTCACCCGGCGCATGCAGATCGAGCTGGCGGAGCCGCTCGCGCTCTTCCGGCGGCGCCTGGGCCGGACGCCGCACGTGCTCGCGTATCCCTACGGCGCCCATAACGACGAGCTGGCGCAGAAGGTCCGCGAGCACGGGTACATCGCCGCCTTCTCCGTCCGCCGCGAGGGCAACGCGTCCTTCGTCCACCCGCTCCGCATCCGCCGGAGCCAGATCTACGCGGACATGACCCTCGAGGAGTTCGCCCGGAATCTCGACATCTTCCACCAGGAGGCGCTCCAGTGACGGCGCGCCGCTGCGTCGACCGGCTCCCGGCGATCGGCCTGGCCCTCCTCCTGGGGGCCTGCGCCCCCGCCGCGGCAATGTCGCCCGCTTACGAGCGGCTGGTGGCGGCTCACCGACAGAAGGCCGTCGAGCTGGAACGGAGCGGGGATCTCCGGCGGGCCCTGGACGAGTGGAAGATCGCGCTGACCCTCAATCCCCGCGACGCCGCCGCCCGGGAGGGCCGGGGGCGGCTGCAGGCGCGGCTCGACGGGGCGGTGGCGAACCGCCTTCGCCAGGGGCAGGAGGCGCTGCGAAAGGGCGCTCCGCTGGAGGCGCGCCGCCACTTCCTGGCGGTCCTGGCGCTCGATCCCGGCAACAAGGCCGCGTTCGAGGCGCTCCGCGAGGGCGTGAAGGAGATCCGCTTCGTCCTCCACACGGTGGCCCGCGGGGAGACGCTGGGGGCGATCGCCGAGCGCTACTACGGTGATCGCGCGCGCGCCGAGGTCATCTGGGAGACCAACCAGCTGCCGCCGAATCCCCGGCTGGCCCCGGGTAGCCAGCTCAAGATCCCGGAAATCGCCGGCATTCCCTTCCGGCCTCCGGAGCCGCGGACGGCGGCGAGCGCGCGGCCGGAGCCGGCGCCGCCGGCCCCCGGACCGCGAGAGCCCGTGCGGGAAGACGTCACCACCGAGACGAATCCGCTGCTGGTGGACACCCGCGAGGCGCTCGAGCGGAAGGAGTATGACGTGGCGCTGACCGGGGTGGACAAGCTGCTCGAGGGCAGTCCCCGCAACCCGGAGTGGCTCGACCTCAAGAAGTCCATCCTCTACGAGTACGGCAAGGAGAGCCTCGACCAGAAGGACTATGATGACTCCTACCGCGCGTTCTCCCAGCTCACCAAGCTCGACGCCCGGTACAAGGACTCGGCCGCGCTGCTCCAGGAGGCACGGACGCAGACGATCCAGCAGCACTACAGCGAGGGCATCCGCCTCTACCGGGAGGAGCAGATCGAGGCCGCGATCGCTCACTGGCGCGCCGTGCTCGAGTACGACCCCCAGCACGGGGACGCCCGGAAGAACATCGAGCAGGCCGAGCGCATTCTGAAGGCGCTCCAGGAGCGGCAGCGGAAGCAGTAGGCGAGGAGACAGACATGGCAGCGAAGCGCATGATCGCCCCCGGCGCCCGGGCCGGCCACATCGTCGTCGTACGCTTGGCCTACGGCGACCTCCTGCTCGAGTCCCTCCAGGAGATCTGCCGACGGGAGAAGATCCGCAACGGCGTGATCCTCACGGGCTTCGGCAGCCTGACCGACGTCTCGGTGACGGGGGTCCTGGGCCCGGAGTTTCCGCCGCGGCGCTTCTTCAACCGGCGGCGGCCGCGGGGCGTCGAGATCATCGCGATGAGCGGCGTCATCGCCGACCACCACGTCCACTGCCACATCGTCCTCGCCAACAGGGCGGGGGCCTTCGGCGGCCACCTCGAGGCGGGCTGCCGGATCCTGAGCCTCGCCGAGATCGCGATCATGCGCGTGGACGGCATCAAGCTGGCCCGGCTCCTGGACCCGGCCACCGGGCAGAAGCTCCTGCAAGCCGTCCGCGCCTATGCGCGCCGCAACGGGCGCCCCGATCAGGAAGGCAGTCTGGCGTCGGTGCAGAAGCGGCTGGCCCGGCGGCGCTGAGACGTGACCTCGCTCCGCCTGACGGGCTGCCGCCTGCCCGGCCGCGACGGCCTCGCCGACATCGCCATCTCCGAGGCCCGCATCACGGCGATCACCGCTCACGAGCCGACGCCGCCCCGGAGCAATCTCGTGGACGTCAGAGGGCGACTGGTGACCCCGGGGCTGATCGAAGCCCACATCCACCTGGACAAGGCGCTGCTCTCCGAGCGCATCAGCGCGCCCGCCGCCTCCGCCCAGGAGGCGATCCGTCTCGTCGCCGAGGCCAAGCGCCACTTCACCGTCGAGGACATCCAGCTTCGGGCCCGGCGGGTGCTCGATCTCGCCGTCGCCGCCGGGACCACCGCGATGCGCAGCCACGTCGAGGTCGATCCGATCATCGGCCTGGCGGGCATGGAGGCGATCCTGCCGCTCAAGACGGAGTACGCGCCCGCCATCGACCTCCAGCTCTGCGCCTTCGCCCAGGAGGGCATCCTCCAGGCGCCGGGGACCGAGGCGCTCCTCCGACGGGCACTCCAGATGGGCGCGGACCTCGTCGGCGGCTGTCCGTACAACGACACCGACGCCCTCAAGCACATCGACATCGTCTTCCGCCTCGCCGAGGCCTTCAACGTCGACGCCGACTTCCACGTCGACTTCTTCGACGAGCCCGAGCACCTGCACATCCGCGAGATCGTGGACCAGACGATTCGCATCGGATGGCAGGGGCGCGTGGCCGTGGGCCACCTCACCGAGCTGGCGGCGGTGCCGCCCTTCGAGCAGGACGAGATCATCGCGGACATCGCCACGGCCGGGATCGGCGTCATCTGCCTGCCGGCCACCGACCTCTACCTCATGGGACGGCACGACGACGCCAACCCCCGGCGGGGCCTCACGCCGGTGCGCCGGCTCCTCGCCAGCGGCGTGCCGGTCGCGCTCGCCTCCAACAACATCCGCAACCCCTTCACCACCGTGGGGACCGCCGACCTCACGCACATGGCATTCCTGGCCTCCGTCGCCGCCCACATGGGCACCGCCGACGAGATGCGCCAGCTGGTGGACGCGGTGACCATTCATCCCGCCCACATTCTCCGCCTGCCCAACTACGGCCTGGCCATCGGCTGCCGCGCCGATCTCGTCGTCTGGGAGTGCGCCGAGCCCGAAGACATCGTCGCTACGCTGGCCGGGCGCGCGCTCGTCATCAAGAGCGGCCACGTGACCATCGAGCACGAGCGGCACGTCCGCGAGCGCTGGCGCGAGGGGCGCGCGTCCCCCTAGTGTTCCCCGTCCCCGACACCACCCATCTGCCCCATGTGCTCTGAGCCCATCCACCCGGGCGAGAGTGTGGCCTTCGTCAAGGGTCAGATGGTCCACGTCAAGTGTTATACGAAGGGCCGCGAGGAGCGGAAGCAGCCCCCACCGCCGGGGGAGAGACGTTGACAAGAAGGCGAGACCCTGTGTAGAGTGCGTTAGGTCGGTGTAGTGAACTCCTTTAAGCAGGCCCGGCGAGGCCCGCAAGGAGCAGCGATGAGCGCCCCACCTCCGCGGTCCCGAGAGAAGGCCCAGATTCTCGACGAAACCTCGCTCGACCGCGCGCTGACCCGCATCGCCCACGAGATCCTGGAGCGGAACGCCGGCGCCAAGGACCTGGCCTTCGTGGGCCTGCGCACCCGCGGCGTGACGCTGGCCCAGCGGCTGGCCGCCAAGATCGCCCGCATCGACGGCACCACCCTGCCCGTCGGCACGCTCGACATCTCCCTCTACCGGGATGACCTCGACATGCGGGGCGCGCCCGTGGTGCGGGGCACGGACATCCCGTTCACGATCAAGGACAAGACGGTCATCCTCGTGGACGACGTCCTCTTCACCGGCCGGACCATCCGGGCCGCGCTGGACGCGATCATCGATCTCGGGCGCCCCAAGATGGTCCAGCTCGCCGTCCTGATCGACCGCGGTCACCGCGAGCTGCCGATCCGACCGGACTACGTGGGCAAGAACCTGCCCACCTCGGGCCGCGAGAGCGTGGCGGTGCGCCTCCGGGAGCACGACGGGGAAGATCGCGTGGTCATCGAAGAACCGGAGGAGGCCTGATGCGGCCCCTGCTCCGACCCCGGGAGGCCTGAGCCATGGGCTGGACGCGCAAGGATCTTCTGACCATCCGCGACCTCGACGTGAGCGAGATCACCCTGCTGATCGACACCGCGGCGTCGCTGCAGGAGATCGCGACGCGCGAGATCAAGAAGGTCCCGGCCTTGCGCGGCAAGACGATCGTGAATCTCTTCTACGAGCCCTCCACTCGCACCCGCACGTCCTTCGAGATCGCCGGCAAGTGGCTCTCGGCCGACGTGGTGAACTTCTCGGTCGGCGGCTCCAGCGTCAGCAAGGGCGAGTCCATGATCGACACGGCCAAGAACATCGCCGCCATGGGCCCGGACGTCGTGGTCGTCCGCCACTCGTCGGCGGGCGCCGCCGAGCTGCTGGCCCGCGAGCTCGGCTGCTCGATCGTCAACGCCGGCGACGGCGCCCACGAGCACCCCACGCAGGCCCTGCTCGATCTCCTGACCATCCGTGAGAAGAAGGGCCACTTCGAGGGGCTGCACGCGGCGATCATCGGCGACGTCGCCCACAGCCGGGTTGCACGCTCGAACATCCAGGGCATGCGCAAGCTCGGCATGGCGGTCACCGTCGCCGGCCCCCCCACGCTCATCCCGCCTTTCGTCCAGGAGCTGGGCGTGAAGGTCAGCTACCGTCTGGAGGACGCCATCCGCGACGTGGACGTCATCATGATGCTGCGCCTGCAGCAGGAGCGGATGACGAGCGGCCTGATCCCTTCGCTGCGGGAGTACTCGCGCTACTGGGGGCTCGGACTGGACAAGCTCCAGGCCCACGCGCGGCCCGACGTGCTGATCATGCATCCAGGACCGGTCAACCGCGGCATCGAGCTCAGCCCCGAGGTGGCCGACGGCCCCTACTCGGTGATCCTGGACCAGGTCGCCAAAGGCGTCGCCGTGCGGATGGGGGTGTTGTTCCTGCTGGCCGGCAGCCGCGGCTGAGACAGCGCATGAGTGACCGCACCCGACGAGTGTTCCTCGCCCCCAGCGCACTCTTTCGAGCGCCGGCTTCGCCGGCGCCATCGGTCCTGGGGGGAGGCTTCGGAGGGGGCCATCGAGGCCCCCTCCGAGGGAGCGCATGAGCTTATTGATCCGCAACGGCCGCGTGATCGATCCCGCCAACAACGTGGACGCCGTCCAGGACGCGCTCGTCGAGGGCGGGGTGATCGCCCGGGTCGGGCCCCGGCTGGCCGCCCCGGAGGGGACCGAAATCGTCGAAGCCACCGGCAGGATCGTCTGTCCCGGCTTCATCGACATGCACGTCCACCTGCGGGAGCCGGGCTTCGAGTACAAGGAGACGGTGGCGACCGGTACGCGCGCGGCGGCGGCGGGCGGCTTCACCGCGGTCTGCTGCATGGCCAACACGGATCCCGTCAACGACAACGGCTCCATCACCGAGTACATCCTGGACCGGGCCCGGACCGAGGGCCGCGTCCACGTCTATCCCATCGGGGCGGTGACGCGCGGGCTCCGGGGCGAGGAGCTGGCCGAGCTGGCGGAGCTGGCCGAGACCGGGTGCGTGGCGTTCTCCGACGACGGCAAGTGCGTCATGAACGGGGCGCTCTACCGGCGCGCCATGGAGTACACGCTGCCGTTCGGCACGCCGCTCATCAGCCACGCCGAGGACGACAACCTCTCTCGGGGCGCGGCGATGAACGAGGGCGTCGTCTCCACCGAGCTGGGGCTGCCGGGGGCGCCGGCGGCGGCCGAGGACGTGATGGTGGCTCGCGACATCATCCTCGCCGAGCTGACGGGGGCGCACGTCCACATCGCCCACCTCTCGACCGCGGGGGCGGTGCGCCTCGTCCGCGATGCCAAGGCGCGGGGGGTGCGGGTGACGGCGGAGGTGACGCCCCACCACCTGGTGCTGACTGAAGAGGCGTTGCGGACGTTCGACGGCAACACCAAGATGAATCCGCCGCTCCGCACCAAGCGCGACGTGGAGGCGCTCATCGAGGCGCTGGCCGACGGGACCATCGACTGCGTGGCCACCGACCACGCCCCCCACGCGCTCAGCGAGAAGGAGGGGGAGTTCGACCAGACCGCCTTCGGCGTCGTCGGCCTGGAGACGGCGGTGGCGGTGCTGCTGGACCGACTGGTGGGGCCCGGCCTGCTCCCGCTCAAGACGCTGATCGCGCGCCTCAGCTCGGGCCCCGCGCGCGTGCTCAACCTCGCGGGCGGCAGCCTGGCGCCGGGGGCACGGGCCGACATCACGATTCTCGACCTCGAGCGGGAACTCACGGTCGATCCCACGCGGTTTCATTCGCGCAGCCGGAACACCCCGTTCAGGGGCTGGACGCTCCGCGGCGGCCCCTGGATGACGATCGTGAACGGAAAGGTGGTGGCCCGATGACGCCCGCCGTCCTCGTACTGCGCGATGGGCGGGTGTTCCGGGGCCAGGCGCTGGGCGCGGTAGGGCAGGCCTGGGGCGAGGTCATCTTCAACACCGCCATGCAGGGGTACCAGGAGATCCTGACCGATCCGTCGTACCGCGGGCAGATCGTCGTGATGACCTATCCGATGATCGGCAACTACGGCCTCAACGCCGAGGACGTGGAGTCGCGACGGCCCTGGGTCAACGGCTTCGTCGTCAAGGAGGCCTCCCCCTACCTGTCCAACTGGCGCGGGCAGGTCTCCCTCGACGCCTATCTCCGGACCCACGGCATCGTCGGCATCCAGGGGATCGACACCCGCGCGCTGACGCGCCACCTCCGCGACCAGGGCGCCCAGGACGGGATCGTCGCGTCGGTGGAGACGGACGAAGCGCGGTTGAAGGAACAGGCGCGCGCCCTGCCCGGACTGGTCGGGCGCGACCTGGTCCGCGAGGTGACGAGCGAGGCGCCCGCTCCGTGGCGCCAGTCCATCTGGGACCCGGCGCGCGGCTACCGCGAGCCCGGCCCGGCGCGCGCCAGGGTGGTCGCCTACGACGCCGGGATCAAGTTCAACATCCTGCGCCAGCTCGCCAGCGTCGGCTGCGACGTCACGGTCGTCCCGGCGACGACCCCGGCCGGGGCCGTGCGGGAGCTCGAGCCCGACGGGGTGTGCCTGTCCAACGGCCCCGGGGACCCCGAAGCGGTCCCCTACCTGATCGACGCGGCCCGCGCGCTGCTGGGCCGCGTGCCGATCTTCGGCATTTGCCTCGGCCACCAGATCCTGGGGCTCGCCGCCGGCGGCCGGACCTACAAGCTGCCGTTCGGCCACCACGGCGCGAACCATCCGGTGAAGGACCTGGCCACCGGCCGGGTCGAGATCACGGCGCAGAATCACGGCTTCGCCGTGGACCCCGCGTCGGTCGAGCGCGCGGGGTGGGCCACCACCCATGTCAACCTCAACGACGGCACCTGCGAGGGGCTGCGTCACCGCGAGTGGCCGGTGTTCTCGGTGCAGTACCACCCGGAGGCGTCGCCGGGGCCGCACGACGCGAACTATCTCTTTCACCGCTTCATGGAGCTGATGAGCGGGAGCGGGAAAGGAGGCTGAGCCGCCTTATGCCGCTGTACCTGATCTCGTACCGGAAGACGGAGGGAGTAGGTCACAAGCCCGAGTGGGCTTCGTTCACGACCCAGAGCGAGGCCTCCCTCGAGGCGCACGCCGTTCGCGAACGGGTCGAGAAGCGCATCAGTGTGCTCGGCGAGCAGCTCTGGGGCAACGGCGAGGCCGTGTGGATCGGGGGCGGCCGGCTCGACGACGTCCTCTACCGCCGGGAGGAAGCCGCCCCCGAAGTCTCCATCGTCTACGGGCAGGTCGAAGAGTGATGCGTGGACCGAAGACGGCGTGCTCCTGCGGTACCGCGGGGACCAACTGGTGGGAGTGACCATTCTCAACGCGAGCAAGCGCGGGGCGGGGCGTAGGTAGCGTGCCGAAGCGGACGGACCTCCGCAAGATCCTGATCATCGGCTCGGGGCCGATCGTCATCGGCCAGGCCTGCGAGTTCGACTACTCGGGCACCCAGGCCTGCAAGGCCCTCCGCGAGGAAGGCTTCGAGGTCGTCCTGGTCAACTCCAATCCGGCCACGATCATGACCGATCCGGAGATGGCCCACCGCACCTACATCGAGCCGCTCACGCCGGAGGTCGCCGCCAAGATCATCGAGCGCGAGCGGCCCCAGGCGCTGCTGCCCACCCTCGGCGGGCAAACAGGGCTGAACCTCGCGGTGGCGCTGGCCGAGGACGGCACCCTCGATCGCTTCGGGGTGGAGCTCATCGGCGCCAAGCTCGGGGCCATCAAGAAGGCGGAGGACCGCGCCCTCTTCAAGCAGGCGATGGAGCGGATCGGCCTGGCCCTGCCGCAGTCCCGGCAGGTCCGGAGCCTGGAGGAGGCGCGAGAGGTCGTGCGGCAGATCGGCTACCCGGTGATCATCCGCCCCTCCTTCACGCTGGGCGGCAGCGGCGGCTCTATTGCCTACAACCCCGACGAGCTGGAGGAGTCGATCCGCTGGGGGCTCCAGACCTCGCCGGTGGGTGCCGCCCTGGTCGAGGAGTCGGTCATCGGATGGAAGGAGTTCGAGCTGGAGGTGATGCGCGACCTGGCCGACAACGTCGTCATCATCTGCTCGATCGAAAATGTGGATCCCATGGGAATCCACACAGGCGATTCGGTCACTGTCGCTCCCGCCCAGACTCTCACCGACAAAGAGTATCAACTGATGCGCGACGCCGCCATCGCGATCATCAGAGAGATCGGCGTCGAGACCGGCGGCTCCAACATCCAGTTCGCGGTTGACCCTACCGACGGCCGCCTGGTCGTCATCGAGATGAACCCGCGGGTGTCGCGCTCCTCGGCGCTGGCCTCGAAGGCGACCGGCTTCCCCATCGCCAAGATCGCGGCCAAGCTCGCGGTGGGCTACAGACTGGACGAGATCCGCAACGACATCACCCGCGAGACCCCGGCCTCCTTCGAGCCGGTGCTGGACTACTGCGTCGTGAAGTTCCCCCGCTGGGCGTTCGAGAAGTTCCCGGAGGCCGACCCTACGCTCGGCCCCCAGATGAAGTCCGTGGGCGAGGCGATGGCCATCGGACGCACCTTCAAGGAGGCGCTGCAGAAGGCCCTCCGCTCGCTCGAACAGGACCGCTGGGGCCTCACGCTGGACCGCCAGGTCGATGAGGAGGAGCTCCGGCGCCTGCTGAGCATCCCCAGCCCCGACCGCATGTTCGCGATCGGCGACGCCTACCGGGCCGGGTTCTCGACGCCGGAGATCCACGCGCTGACGCAGATCGACCCCTGGTTCCTGGAGAACATGCGGGAGATCGTGGCCTTCGAGCCCGAGATCGCCCGGAGCGCGCTGGGCGCCCCGCAGGTGCTGCGCCGGGCCAAGCAGATGGGCTTCGCCGACCGGCGGATCGCCCAGCTCACCGGGACGACCGAGCACGACGTGCGGCGGTTGCGCACGCGGCAGGGCATCGTCGCCACCTTCAAGACCGTCGACACCTGTGCCGCGGAGTTCGTCGCCCACACGCCCTACCTCTACTCGACCTACGAGGAGGAGGACGAAGCGCCGGCCACCGGCCGGACGAAGGTGGTCATCCTGGGCTCGGGGCCCAACCGGATCGGACAGGGCATCGAGTTCGACTACTGCTGCGTCCACGCCGCCTTCGCCCTGCGCGAGCTGGGCGTGGAAGCGATCATGATCAACTGCAACCCCGAAACCGTCTCCACCGACTACGACACCTCCGACCGGCTCTACTTCGAGCCGCTCACCCTCGAGGACGTGCTGAACGTCGTCGAGAAGGAGCGCCCGCTCGGCGTCATCGTCCAGTTCGGCGGCCAGACGCCGCTCAAGCTGGCCGTGCCCCTGCAGGCGGCGGGCGTGCCCATCCTCGGCACCTCCCCCGACGCCATCGACCGGGCCGAGGACCGCCAGCGCTTCAGCGCGCTCCTCACCGAGCTGGGCCTGACCCAGGCCGCCGGCGCCACCGCCCGCTCGCTGGAGGAGGCGCAGGCCATCGCCGCCGCCATCGGCTATCCCGTGCTGGTGCGGCCGTCCTACGTGCTCGGGGGGCGGGCGATGCAGATCGTACACGATGAGGAGGATCTGAGGAACTACATGCGCGAGGCCGTCCGGGTCTCGCCCGAGCACCCCATCCTTCTCGACCGCTTCCTGGAGGACGCCATCGAGATCGACGTGGACGCGGTCGGCGACGGCGCGCGGGTGGTCGTGGCGGGCGTGATGGAGCACATCGAGAAGGCCGGCGTCCACTCGGGCGACGCTGCCTGCGCGCTGCCCCCCTACTCGCTGGGCGACGACCAGGTCCGGATGCTCCGTGCGCAGACGAAAACGCTGGCCCGCGCGCTCGAGGTCGTCGGCCTCATCAACGTGCAGTTCGCCGTCCGCAACGACGTCATCTACGTGCTGGAGGTCAACCCGCGCGCCTCGCGGACCGTGCCGTTCGTGTCGAAGGCGGTCGGGGCGCCGCTGGCCAAGGTCGCCACCCGCGCGATGCTCGGCCACTCGATCGAGCCGCTGGCCGTGGTGGAGGAGCGGGAGCCCGGCCACATCGCCGTCAAGGAGTCGGTCTTCCCCTTCATCAAGTTCCCGGGCGTAGACGCGGTGCTCGGCCCCGAGATGAAATCCACGGGCGAGGTGATGGGCATCGACCGCGACTTCCGGAAGGCCTATCTGAAGTCGCAGCTGGCCGCGGGCTCGACGCTGCCCACGTCGGGCAAGGTCTTCGTCACCGTCAAGAACCCGGACAAGCGCGTGGTGATGACGCTGGCCAAGCGGCTCTCCGAGATGGGCTTCGCGCTCGTCGCCACGACGGGGACGGCGCGCGTTCTCGAACGTCACGGGATGGCGGTGGAGGTGATCCACAAGGTCGCCGAAGGCTATCGCCCCAATATCATCGACCTCATGAAGCGGGGCGAGATCGCGCTGGTGTTCAACACGCCCGAGGACGGCCGCGCCCGCAAGGACTCGGCGGTGATCCGCCGGACCGCGGTGATCCACCAGATTCCCTACTACCTGACCGTGGACGGCATCCAGGCGGCGATCGGTGCCATCGAGGCGCTGCTGAAGGGCGAGCTGGGGGTGCTGAGCCTCCAGGAGTATCACGGTGGCGCCGCCTGACCCGTCCGAGCGCCTGCTGGTCGCGCTCGACGTCGAGAGCCTCGCCGACGCCTCGGCCCTGCTCGACCGGCTGGCCGGCGTCCTCAGCCGGTGCAAGATCGGCAACCAGCTCTTCACGGCGGCGGGACCGGCGGCGGTGGAGCTGGCGCGGAAGCGCGGCTTCGGCGTGTTCCTGGACCTCAAGTTCCACGACATCCCGAACACGGTGGCGGGGGCCGTGCGGGAAGCGACGCGCCTGGGCGTCTTCATGCTCAACGTCCACGCCAGCGGCGGGGTCGCCATGATGCGCGCCGCCGCCGAGGCGGCTACGAAGGCGGCCACGGACTTCGGCGTGCCCCGGCCCCTCTGCCTCGGCGTCACGGTGGTGACGAGCCTCGACCGCCGCGCGCTCGACGTCGAGGTCGGAGTGCCCTCGACGGTCGAGGCCCATGTCCTCCACCTCGCCCGGCTGGCTCGCGAGGCGGGCCTCGACGGCTGCGTCGCCTCTCCCCGGGAGATCACGCCGCTCCGGCTGGCCCTGGGCAAGGGCTGGGTCATCGTGACGCCGGGCGTTCGGATGTTGGACCGGGGGGCCCCGACACGGCCCCCCGGATCCCCCAACGCTGATGATCAGGCGCGGACGGCAACGCCGGCGGCGGCCATCCGCGCCGGCGCCGACTACCTCGTCGTGGGCCGTCCCATCACCGCTGCGCCGGACCCGACCGCCGCCGCGCGCGCGATCCTGGAGGAGTGTCGACAAGCATGACCGAGCGCGAGACGCTCGTCCTCTACGAGAAGACCGGCGCCCTCATGCACGGCCACTTCCGGCTGACCTCCGGCCTGCACTCGGACGTTTATCTACAATCGGCGCTCGTGCTCCAGCACCCCGAGCACGCCGCCACGCTGGGCGCCGCCCTGGCCGCGCCCTTCCGGGACGCGCGCGTCGCGACGGTGCTGGCGCCCGCCATCGGCGGCATCCTCGTCGCCCACGAGGTCGCGCGGGCCCTGGGCGCGCGCTCTCTCTTCACCGAGCGCGAGGGCGGCGTGATGAGCCTGCGCCGCGGCTTCACGCTCGGCCCGGGCGAGCGCTGCCTGGTCGTCGAGGACGTCATCACCACGGGCGGCTCCACGCGCGAGGTGGTCGAATGCGTGGAACGGCACGGCGGCGGCGTGGTGGGGGTGGGCTCGCTGATCGATCGCAGCGGCGGCGCGGCCCGGTTCTCGGTGAAGCACGTCGCGCTGGCGCGGGTGGCGGCGGCGACCTGGCAGCCCGAGGAGTGCCCGCTCTGCAAGGGCGGCAGTCAGGCCATCAAGCCCGGCAGCCGCGCGTAGGATCGAAACGGCGGGCTAGATCCCGAGGTTGCGGAAGAACCGCCGGACCGCGCCCGGCTTTTCCACGGGCTTCGCCGGGGGAGGCGGCGGGAGGGGACGCGGGGCCAGCGCGAGGTGCACTTCGGCGGTCTGGCCTGCAATGACCAGCACCTGCCGGACTTCCGGAACGAACCGGGGGTAGGTCACGCGCACCCGGTACTGGCCTTCCTTCAGCCTCTGGCGGACGCGCCCGTCGTCCATGGAGACCAGGGTCGTCACGATGGCGTTCTGCGCCGTCACGATCTCGACGGTCGCCTTGATGAGGGGCCGGCGCGAGCGCGCGTCCTGCACGACCCCCACGAACTCACCGTGCGTCGCAACCCTGGTAAGTCCGACCAGCGGGAAGAGAGCGCCTCCCACGGAGAGCATCCCGGCCGTGATGCCCACGATCGCCTGGACCTTCGTGAGCGGCTGTCTCAGGGCGGAGAGCCAGGAGGTCCCCCCGAGGCTCTGGTTGCCGATCTCTTCTCCAGCCATGGTCACCCGTCATTGCGCAAGGATCGGGCCAGGGTTGACAGTAAGGGACAGGACACCTAACCTGTCGAGAATTAAAGGATCCATCCCGAAGGCGCCTCCCCCATGCCTGGAGAAATTCCCTGGACCTGACAAGCCTGTGACCACCCCAGGGTCAGAACGGCAACAGCCGCCGGCGGGGCAGATCCCGGGCTAGTGTCAGGGCCGGAAGTGGGCCAGGGCCCCGAGACACGCATCCATCCGGGCCGTGTCCAACGCAGAGAGCGTCGCCGAGCCGAACCTCACGGCCTCGTATGCCGCCGTGATCACCGCGAACGGCGCGGCCCGAGCCGGCGTCTCCGCACCGACGCGGGCGGAAAACTCGCGCGCCGTCTCTGCCGGCGCCGGACGCAACCCCCGTCGCGCCAGGCAGCGTAATGCGCGCCGGTAGAAGTCGGGCACCGCCGGCGGCGGGATCCGCACCGCGCCAGGGCGCGCGTGGCGCCAGACGAGCCAGGCCAGGCCACCCGTGGCGAGCGCCAGCGCCAGCAGCGCCGCGTTGGAGCCATCGCCCGATGCCCGCCACGGCACGCGCCAGGGCTGCGCCGTCCAGGCCGCCCGGCGCAGCGTGGCCGCGACCCGCACCTGATCCTGACGGCTCCAGTTCACGATGTAGCGGTACCAGCGCAGCCGCAGGGCATCGATCCAGAGGCCGGCGCCGCTCGAGGTGGCGAACGCGCCCGCGCTGCCCCGCGGCGATGGATCGAACGTCACCCAGCCGGCGCCGGCGAGGTAGGCCTCGACCCAGGCGTGCGCGTCGCCCATCCGGACCAGGAAGTGCTGGCCGTAGGGGTTCCACTCTCCCTGCTGAAAGCCGGTGATCACGCGGGCCGGGATGCCCAGCGAGCGGAGCATGACGGCCAGCGCGGTAGCGAAGTACTCGCAGTTGCCCGCCCGACGCACGAAGAGGAACTCCTCGAGCGGCTCGAGCGCCGTGGTGCGCTCGAGCTTGAGCGTGTAGCGGAACTCCCGGGAGAGAAAATTGGTGAGCGCCAGGGCGGTGGCCGTCGCGTTGCCCGCGCCCGCGCTGACCTCGCGGGCCAGGGCCGGGATCCGCGGCGGCAGCGACGGCAGCTGCAGGTAGCGCGCGGCATCGACGCTCCCCAGCCGCTCGGGCCAGGCGCGCCCCACCTCCGACTCCACGGTGTACTGCACGCGGCCCAGCGGAGTGGGAACGGAGATGGCGCCCATGTCGTCCGCCAGCGCGCCGCCGCGGATCCGCAGGCGCACGGCGTGCGGGGCGGCGAAGAGGGCGTCCGTGCCGATCGGCTCCAGGAAGACCTCTTGCGTGACGAGCCGGCCCGTGCCCCGCGCGGTGCCGAGCTCCAGCGGACCGCCGGGGGAGCGCAGCAGGGGAACGCGGCGGTGAAGCTGGGCGCTCCACGCGCGGCCATCGAAGCGATCGAGGGCGACGCCGCGCCAGCGGAGCCGTGGGAGCAGATCCGGCGAGGGCGGCCCGTCCGCCAGATAGACGCGCATGGCCACCGCGGCGTCGGTCTCCAGCTCGCCGATCGCGCCCAGCTCCACGCGGTCGCTGAACCCGATGGGCGTCCGGCGCGCGGCGCTCCGTAGCGCGACGGTCGCCTCGCCGACTCGCGGGATGACGAAGAAGAGACCGAGGGTCGTGAGCAGCGCGCCCGCCGAGGCCGCCAGACCCAGGCCCACCAGGCCGGCGCCCACCGGGAGCGGGTCGGCCGCGCCGGCGCGCTCGGTCTCGGACAGCTCGTGGGCCAGGAGGAGCATGCAGATGCCGGCGACCAGGAAGGCGACGAGGACGAAGAAGAACTCCAGGCCGACGGTGATCGCGGACGACGCCACCAGCATGAAGAAGGCGAGCAGCCCCGCGTCCCGGAAGTCCCGCGGCCGTCGGGCGGTGCCGAGCCGGAGGAGCACCAGCAGAACCAGGAGGTGCACGAACGCGTCGAACGGGCTCTCGGCGAGGTAGAGGAAGTCGACCCCCGCGAAGACGACGACGCCGGCGGCGAGCACGCCGCCGAGCGCGGCGGTCGGGTGGGCGCGCTCGCGGAGCCGCCAGCCGATTCCCAGGGCCAGCGCGACGAGAGCGAGGCCGAGCGGGCCGATCAGCGCGCCGAGGTACAAGGCGGCGACGCCCGTGGCCACCACCAGGTAGGCCGCGATTCTCAGCGCGCGCTCGGCCGACATCTCAGTCGAGGTCCACCGCGATCTCGCGCATCGGCCTTTCCGGCTCGCGCACGTCCCGGGGAGCTGGCGCGAGCCCCGGGCTCCCAGGCGCGTAGAGCGCGAGCGCCGTGAGGAGCTGGCGTTCGTGCTCCCGGCCACGGCCCCGCCGGACGGACAGCCCGGCCCCGACAAGCGACACCGCGGCGCCCTGCCGGGTGAAATGTCCGGCCAGCGATGCCGCCTCCGAGAGCCCGCGCTCGAGCCGCACCGGATCGCGCGCGCCCGTTCCCCGCAGGACCAGCCGCACGTCGCCGGCTGCCTCCGCCTCCAGCTCACGCACCGTCGTCACTCCAGTCTTGGCGGTCACGCGCCAGTGGATCAGTCGCGGATCGTCGCCGTCCTGGTACTCACGCAGGTTGTGCAGGTCCTGGCCGCGGCCGCGGCGCCGGAGGGCGGCGGCGGCGGCGCCCGCGGTCGGGCGGAGGCGGTCGGCCGCCACCGGCCCCACCGCCGGGTAGACGACGATCTCCGACTGGAGCTGGACCGGCCCGGCCTTGACGAACAGCCCGAAAGGAAACCGCGTCGTCACGCGGAGCCCGGCCACCCGCTGTCGGCCCCGCGCCGGGAAGGTCTGCTCCCACGTCACCACCCGTTCGGCGCCCGCAGCCAAGCGGGGCAGATAGATCACCCGCCTCCCGTCGAGAATCTCCAGTGCGATCGAGCGGGCGGGCAGGCGACGCTTGGCGTTGGCCACGGTGGCGCCCAGCATGGCCGGGCGTCCCGCGTAGATCTCGTCGGGCACGAGGGCGGCGAGCCGGAGCCGGCGCATGGACTGCTCCGAGAGGACGCCCGAGACGATGATGAGCGCCAGCAGCATGGACTCCAGCAGGTAGAGCATATTATTGCCGCTGTTGATCGCGGTGAAGCCGAGCCCGACCGCGACGAGCAGACACCACCAGCCCTCGCGCGTCGGATGGATCGTGCGGTGGGGCCGGAGGAAGCGCGGTGGCCACCAGAACGCCACCCGCCTCACCGCGGGACGGGGATTTCCTGCAGGATGGAGCGGACCGCCGCGTCGCCGTCGATCCCGCCGGCGCGGAGGATCACGCGGTGGGCGAGCACCGCGACGGCGAGCCGCTTGATGTCGTCGGGCACCACGTACTCGCGGCCATCGGCCAGCGCGGAGGCCTGGGCCGCCCGGAGCAGGGCCAGCGACCCGCGGGGGCTGACGCCGAGACTCAGCAGGGGCGACGTGCGCGTGGCGGCCACGAGCCTCATCAGGTAATCGAGGATCGACTCTTCCACACGCACGCGCCCGGTCTGCTCCTGGAGCGCGACGACGGCGGCGCTGTCGAGGGCCGGCGCCAGCGTTTCGGGGGGCGCGGCGGCGCCGCGGAGGATCGCCTTCTCGTCCGGGGCCTCGGGATAGCCGATGCGGATGCGCAGCAGGAACCGGTCGAGCTGGGACTCGGGGAGCGGATACGTGCCCTCGTACTCCCGGGGGTTCTGGGTCGCGAGCACCATGAACGGCCGCGGCAGCGGGTAGGTCGCGTGGTCGATGGAGACCTGCGCCTCGTTCATCGCCTCCAGGAGGCTCGATTGGGTCTTCGGCGTCGTCCGGTTGATCTCGTCCGCGAGGACGATGTTCGCAAAGAGCGGACCCGGCTTGAAGATGAACTCTGCGCGGTCGGGCTGCCACACCGAGACGCCCAGAATATCGGACGGCAGCATGTCGGAGGTGAACTGGATGCGCTGGAACTGGCCGCCGATGGAACGGGCCAGGGCGGCGGCCAGCGTCGTCTTGCCCACTCCCGGCGCGTCCTCGATCAGCACGTGGCCGCGGGCCAGAAGCCCCACGACGGCCAGGCGGACCACCTCGGGCTTGCCGACGATGCACCGGACGATGCTGGCCTCGAGCCGGGCGATCGAGCCGCGCGAATCGCTCACTCAACCATCTAATACCAGGCGCGCGGTGACCACAAGCCCGCGGGCCGAGCGCCCGCGCGGGCTAGTGCCGTTCCAACTTGTTGATACTAAATCTGTCCACGAACGACGTACACGGTGCCTTCCTAGGCGCGAATAGTTGGAACGGCACTAGCACGCGGGCGGCGCGTAAACGGTCACGAAGAAAAGCGGCGGGCGGCCGGGGTTGCGCACGTGGTGACGGGTCTTGGCGGGAATCGTCAGCAGGGCTCCCGGCCCGCAGCGGTGCTCCCCGCTACCGATCCGCACGATCACGCGGTTGTCTAGTCCAAGTGGGAAGGTCGGGGACCGTGCAACGCGGCGGGCGGACGGCGGCAAAGTTTTGCGGACACGACGGCGCCGGCGGAGCCGGCCGTCAGGGGCCGAACAGGCCGTTCTGGGCCCCGACGATGGCCAGCCACGCGAGCTGGCCGCCCACGAAGACCGCCAGCGCCGGCTCCCGGCCGGCCCGGACGCGCGTCCGGTACTGCCAGAAGCCCATACCCAGCGCCAGGAGACCGAAGAGCGTGCTGTCGTAGACGCTCAGGGCGCCGTAGCGGAGGGCGAGGCCGCCGGCGAAGGTCCACAGCGCGTAGGCGCCCAGCCAGTGAGCGGTCACCGATGCGAGGATGGACCCGCGCGAGCCCGACCCGCCGAAGAACCGGGCCACGGCCACGGCGGCGGTCCCCGCCAGGAAGAGGGCCGCCAGCGTGGCGATGGTCGCGCGCGTCATGGGCGGCTCCGGTACTCCGGCCGCCAGCGGAGCAGCCGCATCTCGACCTGCTTGATCCCCAGGGCCATGACGCTGCCGATGACGCCCAGGGTGAGCAGCGCCACCATCATGTCCGCGGCATTGAGCGTGCCGAGCGACTGGATGATCAGGTAGCCGAGGCCGCCTCCGGACTCGCCGCCCAGGAACGCGCCGACGACGACGCCGATCAGCGCGAACGAGATGGAGGGCGTGAGGGAGGCGAAGGTCCAGGCCAGGGCCGAGGGGACGATCACCGTGGTCATGACCTGGCGCTCGTTGGCGCCCAGGAAGCGCGCGGAGTGGATCAAGTCCGCGTGGACGCTCCGCGCTCCCTGAAACGTGTTGAAGAACACGATGAAGAAGACGATGGTCCAGGCCAGCACGATCTTCGCCAGCAGGATCCTCCTTGAGGATTCCGGAGTGTACGTCGCTCCATCAGATGGTGTCAAAAAGCCCTCGGGACCGCGTGCCGACCGGCGCACTCGAGGCGGCGGGTCGTCGTTCGTTTAGGGGACATTTTCCCCGACGCGGTTGTCGCCCTGGCACGGTTGCCATCGCGGCCGCGACGGGTCCCGACCGAGACGCGAAGAATCATCGGGGCTTGCGCGGTCCGGTTGGCTTGGTACCTGGTTTGCTGTCCTTCCATTGACACCATGATCAGCCTCTCCGGGCCCGCCGCGCGCGCTTCCATCTCCCCCTCGAGAGCCCCGTGGCGTCGTGACCCCTGGTGAGCAATCCGAACCCGGTCCGAATCCTGATCGTCGACGACGACCCCACAGTCGTTG
This sequence comes from Candidatus Methylomirabilota bacterium, assembly GCA_036001065.1. NCBI lineage: Bacteria > Methylomirabilota (SeqCode) > Candidatus Methylomirabilota bacterium. The sequence goes on along the minus strand of DASYUQ010000222.1, from coordinate 9,687 downwards.
AAATGCTGAGCGCTGTCCTGCGCGACTCGAAGCAGGCGTATGCAATCGAGACCGCCTCGAAGGGCTCCGACGCGATCGCGACCCTCTTCTGGCAGCGTCCGAATCTCGTCCTTCTCGACATCAAGCTCCCCGACATGAGCGGCATCGAAGTGCTCAAGCGTATCCGCAAGGCCGACCCGAACATCCCGGTCCTCATGGTGAGCGGAAACGCCACCGAGACGGCCTTCGCCGAGGCACTGAAGCATGGAGCGTTCGCCTACATCCCGAAGCCCTTCAACGTTCTCTACATCGACCATCTGGTGGCGGCGGCGCTGGCGACGCGGCGGTCGAACCGTCGCGGCCCCGTCCCCAGCTCCAGCTGAGCCCCGGCGAGGGTCCGGCCCCGCCCGCGCAGCAGGCCCGCCTCGAGCGGGGTCCGGCTCCGGTAGCAACCGCAACACATTGACACTACAAGCGATTTTCGCCTATCATCCAGCGATGAGCGGTACCCGAGTCGCCCCCGCCAAGGCCCTCCGATGATCCGCAGCATGACCGGGTTCGGTCGCGCGGAATCCATCGGGGACACCTGCGCGTTCACCGTGGAGACACGCTCCGTCAACCACCGCCATCTCGACATCGCGGTGCGCCTGCCGCCGGCGCTGGCGAGTCTCGAGATGGAGGCGCGGCGGCTCATCCAGTCACGGCTCGAGCGCGGGCGGATCGACGTCGCGGTGCAGCTCACGCCCGCGGCCGGTCAGTCGGCGCAGGCGGTACGGGTGAACACGGCGCTGGCGCGGCGCTACCTCGCCGAGGCGCGGGCGCTGGCCAGCGAGCTGGGCCTGACCGAGGAGGGGACGGTAGCGTGGCTGCTCGAGCGCCCGGGCGTGACTGAGCTCGAGGACGCGCTGCCCCTCGACGCCGCGGCGGCGTGGCCCCTGCTGGCGCAGGCGTTGGGCGACGCGCTCGACGCGCTGGTCGCGCGACGCGCCGCCGAGGGAGCGGCGCTCGTCTCCGAGCTGCGGGGGCTCGTGGCGGAGCTGGCCGCGCACACGAGCGCGATGGCGGGGCGGGCGCCGCTGGCGGCGGCGCGCCGCGGCGAGCGGCTGCGGGAACGGCTGCGCTCGTTGCTGGGCGAGCTCCCGCTCGACGAGGCGCGCATCATCACCGAGGTGGCGGTGTGGGCGCAGAAGACCGACGTGACCGAGGAGCTGGTGCGGCTGCGGGTGCACCTGGACGATTTCGCGCTGACGCTCGACAAGGGCGGGCCGGTGGGACGGCAGCTCGACTTCCTGATCCAGGAGCTCAACCGGGAAGTGAACACCGTCGCCGCCAAGGCCGACGACCTCGAGCTGAGCCAGGCCGCCCTCGCCGCCAAGGGCGTTCTCGAAAAGATGCGGGAACAGGTTCAGAACCTTGAATAGACGGAGGGACCTGGCGCGGCGCCTCGCCAGCGAGGGGAGTGCCGGCGGTTGATCCGGCGTCGGGGTGCGCTCTTCGTCGTCTCCGCACCCTCCGGGGCGGGCAAGACGACCCTGTGCCGCGAGGCGCGCCTGCGGCTCCCCGATCTCGCCTACTCCGTGTCCTACACGACGCGGGCGCCGCGACCGGGCGAGATCGACGGCACCGACTTCTGGTTCGTGGCCGAGGCGCGGTTCCGCGATCTGCGGGCCCGGGGCGAGTTCGCGGAATGGGCCACCGTGCACGGCCACCTCTACGGCACGCGGGCCAGCGTGCTGGAGGAGGCGCAGAGCGCCGGTCGGGACATCCTGCTCGACATCGACACCCAGGGCGCGGCGCAGCTGCGGCGCCGTTACCCCGAAGCCGTGCTGGTGTTCATCGTCGCGCCCTCGATGGCCGAGCTGGAGCAGCGCCTGCGCGAGCGCCGTTCGGATGCCGACCGGGAGATCGCGCGCCGGCTCGAGCGGGCCCGCGAAGAGATCGCGATGTGGCGAGAATACGATTACCTGATCGTGAACCGGGACCTGAAGGAGGCCGTCGACCGGCTCACGGCCATCATCGTGGCCGAGCGCGCGCGGATCAGCCGCCTCGTGCTCGGTTTGCCCGATCTAGATCTGCCGCAGAAGGAGGTTCGTCACTGATGGCATTCCCATCGCTCGAAAACGCGCTCAACAAGGTCTCCAACCGCTACCTGCTCGTCGTCCTCTCCGCCAAGCGCGCCCGCCAGATCAACCGGGGGGCGCCGGCGCGGGTGGAGAGCAAGCACAAGAAACCGACCAGTGCCGCGCTGGAGGAGATCTCGCAGTCGAAGATCGAGTACCGCATGAAGGACGAGGGCGAGACGAAGGCCTGATGGCGCTCGACGGCAAGGAGCTGGTCCTCGGCGTCACCGGGTCCATCGCCGCCTTCAAGGCAGTGTACCTGCTGCGCGAGCTCGTGCGGCTGGGCGCCCGGGTCACCGTCTGCCTGACCGAGCACGCCCGCGAGTTCGTGGGCCCGCTGACGTTCCGCACCCTCTCCGGCCGGCCGGTCCTCTCTAACCTCTTCGACCCGCAGAGCCCGGAGGCCGTCGAGCACGTCGCCCTCGCCGAGCGCGCCCAGGCCATGATCGTGGCGCCGGCCACGGCCAATCTGCTGGCCAAGGCCGCCCACGGGCTCGCCGACGACTTCCTGACGACGCTGCTACTCGCCGCCCGCTGCCCGGTGCTGATGGCGCCGGCCATGGACGGCGGCATGTGGGATCATCCCGCCGTCGTCGCCAACGTCGCCACGCTGCGCCAGCGCGGCGTGACGGTGCTGGAGCCCGAGGCGGGCGAGCTGGCCTCCGGGCTCAGCGGCAAGGGACGGCTGCCGGAGGTCGAGCACATCATCGAGGCCCTGCTGACGATCCTCAACCCCGTCCGTGACCTGGCGGGCGAGCGGGTGCTGATCACCGCCGGCCCGACGCGCGAGCCGCTCGACCCGGTGCGCTACATCTCCAACCGCTCCTCGGGCAAGATGGGCTTCGGGCTCGCCGTCGCCGCGCTCCGTCGCGGCGCGCGGGTGGTGACGTTGATCTCGGGCCCCACCGCGCTGACGCCGCCGCCCGGCGCCGTCTTCGTCCCGGTGCAGACGGCCGAGGAGATGCGGGAGGCTGTGCTCCAGCACGCGGGCGGCGCCACCATCGTCATCAAGGCGGCGGCCGTCGCCGACTACCGCCCCCGGCACCTGGCCACGACGAAGATCAAGGGCAAGCGCGACCTCACGCTCGAGTTGACGCCGAACCCCGACATCCTCAGCGAGGTTGTCGCCCGGAAGACAGGCGCCTTCGTGGTGGGCTTCGCCGCCGAGACGCAGGACGTCGTCGCCAACGCCCGGGCCAAGCTCTCCAGCAAGGGGATCGACCTGCTCGTCGCCAACGACGTCAGCCAGAAGGGCATCGGCTTCGACACCGACGACAACCAGGTGCTCCTGATCGACCGCTGGGGCGGCCAGCGCGCGCTGCCGCGCATGGCCAAGTCGGCCGTGGCCGATGCCATTCTCACTCACATCCTGGCCCTGCGCAGCGCGGCCGCCGCGCGGCCCGCCGACCGGGTGTCTCCCTGAGCGCCGACCCGCGGGCCGCGCTGGCCGAGGCCCTCGGCGCGCTGGGGGCGACGCTGCGCCACCATCGGGACCTCGGCGTGAGCGAGCTGCCGCTCGGCGGCGCCTATCTGATGGGGCCGGAGGAAGCGCTGCAGGCCCAGGAACACGCGCTCCAGGGCTGCCGCCGCTGTCGGCTCTGCGAGGCACGGACGACCGTCGTTTTCGGCTCGGGCAGCGCCCGCGCCGAGCTGGTGGTGATCGGCGAGGGACCCGGCGCCGACGAGGACGCGCAGGGCAAGCCGTTCGTCGGGCGCGCGGGACAGCTTCTCACCAAGATGCTGGAGTCGGTGAAACTCTCGCGCGACGAAGTCTACATCACGAACGCCGTCAAGTGTCGCCCCCCATCCAACCGCAATCCCGAGCCCGACGAGCTGGCCACCTGCGCGCCGTTTCTCGCGGCGCAGCTCGCCGTGCTCCAACCCAAGGTCGTTCTGGCGCTGGGAAGCATCGCCACCCAGACCCTGCTCAGAACCCGCGAGCCGATCGGCAAGCTGCGCGGTCGCCTCCATCCGTTCGGCTCGGCCGTGCTGATCCCCACGTTTCACCCGGCGTTCCTGCTCCGCAATCCCGGCCCGGAGTACCGGCGCATGGCCTGGGAAGACCTCAAGCTCGCCAAACGGGAGTACGACCGCCGCCGGACGCGATGATCGCGGACGTCGCCTTCGACGCCCCGATCGCGCATCCCTTCTCCTATCGCGTCCCCGACGGCTGGACGCTCGCGCGGGGGCAGCGCGTCGTGGCGCCGCTCAAGGGAGGGTCGCGGGTGGGCGTCGTCGTGGCGCTGCGCGACGGTGACGACGAGCGGCTCAAGCCCGTGCTCCGCCTCCTCGACGAGGTTCCGCTGCTCTCGCCCGCGCCGCTCGACCTGATCGGCTGGATGGCGGCGGAGAGCCTGACCAGCTTCGGCTCGACCTGCCTCGCCCTCCTCCCACCGCCCCAAGTCACACCGCCGGGGGAGCGGGGACGTCCCCAGCGAAGTAGGGACCTTTCTGAGCGCAGGGACGTCCCGGCTCCCCCGGCTCCTGAGCTCTTCATCGGAGCCGGCCGCGAAGCGAAGCTGCTCGAGCTGATCGCCGCGGCGGAGCCGCCGGCGCTCCTCCTTACGGCTGACGTGGAGGCGGCGGGACGCTGGGCGCAGCGGCTCGCCAAGATCGGGCCCGTCGTGCGTCTGGACTCGGGCGTCGCCGACGCCGAGCGGGCGGCGGGGTGGATGCACCTCGCCAGTGGCGCCGCCAGACTGGGCGTGGGGACGCGCTCGGCGTTGCTGGCGCCGCTGCCCGCCGGCGCGACGCTGGCGATGATCGACGAGCACGAGGCGGCCCACAAGCCGCCGGGCGCTCCGCGGATGCACGCGCGCGACGTGACGCTGGAGCGCGCCGCGCGCGAGGGCCTGCGTGCGCTCTTCACGGCGGCGACGCCCAGTGTGGAGATGTGGTGGCGGGCCGACAGCGGCCGCGCCCGCATGGTCCCCGTCCGCCCCTCGCCCTGGCCCACCGTGACCGTGGCCGACACGCGCGGCATCGCGCGGCGCGAAGCGCTGACGCCGGTGCTGGCGCGGACGATCCGCGAGACGCTCGCCACCGGGCGCCGCGTCTTCCTGGCGGTGAGCCGCCTGACCTCGGCGCTGGGCTGCGACGAGTGCGGCGCGATCCTCCGGTGCCGGACGTGCGCGATCGCGCTGGCCTACTCGCCCGCCGGCCGCACGCTGGCCTGCCGGCTCTGCGGCGCCAGCGTCGCCCTGCCCGAAACCTGCGCCGGTTGCCAGGGCCGCCGCCTGGCGCCGTTCGGATGGGGCGCCGAGCGCGTGGAGCACGCCGTCCGCCGCCGCTTCGCCCGCGCGCGCATCGTCCGCTACGATCCGGACGCCGCCCGCAGCCGGCGGGGCGAGGGCCAACGGGCGGCGGCGCTGGCCGCCGAGATCGTGATCGGCACTCGCGGCGCGCTCCGGCTCTTCGGCCCTGCGTCGCTGGGGCTGGCGGGCTTCGTGTCGCCCGACCAGATGCTCGGCGTGCCCGACTTCCGCGCGGCCGAGCGGACGTTCGCCCTGCTGTGGGCGGCCGCCGAGCGCGTCCGGCCCGACGGCGCCCTCATCGTGCAGTCGCAGAACCCGACCCATTATGCGCTGGCCGCCGTCACCGGGCAGGATCTCACCGCCTTTTACCGGCCCGAGCTGCGGTTCCGCTCCGAGCTCGGCTACCCGCCGTTCCGGCGACTGGCGCTCATCACGGCCCGCGGCCCCGATGCCGCCGCCGTCCAGCGGCTGGCGGACGCCGTCGCCACGGCCCTCCCGGGCGGATCCGGGCTGACGGTCTATCCCGCGATCCCGGACCGCCGCGCCCGGGCGCGGCGCATTGTCGTGAAGGGCGGAGACGATCTGCCGCGTGTGGTCGCCGACGCGCTGCGGACGCTCGGCTCGGATCGAGCTCCGCGGAGTCGCGGTATCATAGACGTGGAGGTGGACCCGGTCGAATGGCCGTTCTGAAAGTCCGCAAGTACGGCGACCCGACTCTCCGGCGGCGCGCCGAGCCCGTGGGCGTGATCACGCCGGAGATCCGCACGATCGTCGCGGACATGGTGGACACGATGTACGACGAGGTCGGCATCGGCCTGGCCGCGCCGCAGGTGGGCATCTCGCTCCGGCTCATCGTCGTCGGCGACGAGGAGACGCGCGAGGCCCGCGCCCTGATCAACCCGGTGATCACCGAGCAGAGCGGCCAGGCCACGGCGGAGGAAGGGTGCCTGTCGATCCCGGGGATCTTCGCGCCCGTGACGCGCTCCGCCTGGGTCAGGGTGGAGGCGCTCGACCTCGGCGGACAAACGGTGAAGATGGACGCCCGCGGCCTGCTGGCCCGGGTGCTCCAGCACGAGATCGACCACCTCGACGGCGTGCTCTTCATCGACCGGCTCGATCCGGTGACGCGCGACCGCATCAAGCGGAAGATCAAGAAAGAGGGCCTCTCCGAAGGCGCGTCCCACCACGCGTTCGCGCTCTAACCGGCGCCGGCCTCGCGTACGTCTGGTGAAGCGGTGAAGGTCCTCTTCTATGGCACGCCCGAGTTCGCGCTGCCCACCCTGGATGCCCTGCTCCGCCGGCACGAGGTCGTCGCGGTGGTCACCCAGCCGGATCGTCCCGCCCACCGCGGCCAGCGGCTGACGCCCCCGCCCGTGAAGGTGCGGGCGACGGCGGCCGGCCTCCCCGTGCTCCAGCCCGCGCGCCTGCGCGAGCCCGAGTGGCCGGCGCGGCTGCGCGAGTTCGCGCCCGAGGTCGCCGTGGTCGTCGCGTTCGGCCAGATCCTGCCCAAGGCGGTGCTGGAGGTGCCGGCGCGCGGCTCCATCAACGTCCACGCCTCGCTGCTGCCGCGCTACCGCGGCGCGGCCCCGGTCGCGCGGGCGATCATGCGGGGCGAGACCGTCACCGGAATCACGACCTTCCAGATGGACGAGGGCATGGACACGGGCCCGATCCTGCTGCAATCCGAGCCCGTCCCGATCGGGCCCGAGGAAACCGCCGGCGAGCTGGCGGCGCGGCTCTCGGCGCTGGGGGCCGACATCCTGATCGAGACGCTCGCTCGCCTCGACTCGATCACGCCGGTTCCCCAACCACGCGAAGGAGGACCACCGGCGCCCCGCCTCAAGAGATCGGACGGCTACCTCGATTGGGACCGTCCGGCCCGGGAGCTGGTCAACGTGATTCGCGGCTGCAACCCCTGGCCGGGAGCGCTGACGACGAGTGGGGCCGGGCGCCTGACGGTCTGGCGCGCGACCGTGGTCGGCTCGGGCCATCTGAATCCGCCGGGCATGCTGAGTCCCCACGAAGACCGGTTGGTGATTGCGACCGCGGACGGCGCCGTCCTGCCCATCGAGGTGCAGCCGGAGAACAAGCGCCGGATGTCCTGGCCCGAATATCTGCGGGGCGCGCGGCTCGCCGCGGGGGCCCGGTTCCTGCGGCCCGCCTTCCTCGAACCATGAGCGCGCCCGCGCCGGCGCGGGCGGCGGCGGCCCGCGTCCTCGAGCGCGTGCTGACCGACGGCGCCTTCGCCGACCTCGCGCTCGAGGCCGAGCTCGGGCGGCGGAAGCTTGCCGCGCGCGACGCCGCGCTGGCCACGGAGCTGGTCTACGGCACGCTGCGCTGGCAGCGTTACCTCGACTGGATCCTGGCCCCCCACTGCAAGCGTCCTCTCGACGCGCTCGACCCGGTGCCGCTGGTGCTCCTGCGCCTGACCGCCTACCAGATCGCCTGCCTCGAGCGCGTGCCGCCGTTCGCCGCCGTCAACGATGCCGTGAGCCTGGCCCGCCGGGGCGCCAAGCCCGGCGTCGCCGAATTCGTCAACGCGGTGCTGCGCTCGCTCGCCCGCCGGGGCCTCCGCGAGCGCGAGCCGAAGCCACCGGCCGATCCGGTGGACGCGCTGGCGACGCGCTGCTCGTTCCCCACGTGGCTCGGCGCGCGCTGGGTCGCGCGCTACGGGGTGGGCGAGGCCGAGGCCCTCATGCGGGCGCTGAACGAGCGCCCACCGCTCACGTTGCGGGCCAATACCCTGCGCTCCACTCGCGAGGCGCTCGCCCGGCGGCTCGAGAAGGAGGAAGGCCTGGCCGTGCAGCCCACCACCCACGCGCCGGAGGGCCTGGTGGCCGGGCACGGAGGGCGTCCGGGGGACTGGCGCGCGTTCGCCGACGGCGACTTCGCCGTCCAGGACGAGGCCTCGATGCTCGTCGCGCGCCTGCTCGAACCCCAGCCCGGGGAGACGGTCGCCGACGTCTGTGCCGCGCCGGGGACCAAGACGACGCACCTGGCGCAGCTCATGGACAACCGCGGTCGCGTGCTGGCCTTCGATCCCCAGCCGGCGCGCCTGGCGCTGGTCGGCGAGGCGGCGGCGCGCCTGGGCGTGACCATCGTCCGGACGCTCAACGGCACGGTCGAGACGCTGGCGCTCGAGTTCAGCGCCGCGTGCGATGCCGTGCTGGTGGACGCGCCCTGCTCGAATCTCGGGGTGCTGCGCCGCAACCCGGAGGTGAAGTGGCGGCGGCGGCCGGAGGACCTCCCGGCCAACGCCGCCCGCCAGGGCGCGATCCTCGCCGCGGCGGCGACGATGGTCAGGGCCGGCGGCCGGCTCGTTTATGCCACCTGCTCGCTCGAGCCCGAGGAGAACAACGACGTGGCCCGGGCCTTCCTGGCCACCCGGCCGGACTTCCGGCTCGACCCGCCCGCCGCCTTTCCGCTGCCGCTCGACCCCGACGGCGTGCTGCGGTGCCGCCCGGACCGCCACGACACCGACGGATTCACCGCGCTCAGGTTCCGCCGGTCGGGCGGAGCCGAGCGCTCTGATAAGATGGGCGCGTGAAGATCGCGCCCTCGATCCTGTCTGCCGACTTCGCCGCGCTGGCCGACGACATCGCGCGCGTCGAGGCCGGCGGCGCCGATCAGCTCCATGTGGACGTGATGGATGGGCGCTTCGTCCCCAACATCACGATCGGCCCCGTGGTCGTGGAGGCGATCCGCAAGCGCACCCGGCTGCCCCTCGACGTCCACCTGATGATCGTGGAGCCCGAACGCTACCTGGCCGACTTCGTTTCCGCGGGCGCCGACATGGTGACCGTCCACGTGGAGGCATGCCCGCATCTGCAGCGCGCGCTCGCCCAGATCCGCGAGCTGGGGGCCAAGGCGGGCGCCGCGCTGAATCCCGCCACGCACCCCGAGGCCCTCCAGTACGTGCTCGACGACCTGGACCTGGTGCTCGTGATGTCGGTGAACCCCGGCTTCGGCGGCCAGAAGTTCATCCCGAGCGCCTATCCCAAGATCCGCCACGTCCGGACGCTGCTGGGCGGCCGCCCGGTCGAGGTGTCAGTGGACGGCGGCGTCAAGGTGGAGCACGCCCGCCCGCTGGCCGAGCACGGCGCGACCGTCCTGGTGGCAGGCTCGGCGATCTTCGGGACCGCCGACCCCGCGGCGGTCGTCAAGGAGATGAGGAGCGCCGCCCAACTCTGCGTCTAGTGCCGTTCCAACTATTCGCGCCAAGGGAGGCGCCGTGTACTACACGTACGTGTTGCGGAGTGATCGAGATCAACGGCTCTACACCAGAACGACGCACGACCTCCGCACCCGAATCAAGCTGCACGCTGACAGAAAGG
>DASYUQ010000221.1 GCA_036001065.1 Candidatus Methylomirabilota bacterium | reverse complement strand
CCTTTCTGTCAGCGTGCAGCTTGATTCGGGTGCGGAGGTCGTGCGTCGTTCTGGTGTAGAGCCGTTGATCTCGATCACTCCGCAACACGTACGTGTAGTACACGGCGCCTCCCTTGGCGCGAATAGTTGGAACGGCACTAGCCGCCCGGCACCTCCCCACGGGCGGCCACCCACTCCCGGAGCGCCTCGCGCGTCGACGGGAAGGCCAGCGCGTCCCAGGGGATCTCCGAGGGCTTCCTCCACTCGAGCGCGTCGTTCTCGGCACAGGACGTGAGGGTGCCGCCGGTGACGCGGGCGCGATAGACGATGATCACCGGCGCGCCCGGATACGAGTAGACGTTGAGCAGCCCGGTCAGCTCCACCTTCAGGCCCGTCTCCTCGAAGGTCTCGCGCAGCGCGGCGTCCGTCACGCTCTCGCCGAAGTCGACGAAGCCGCCCGGAAACGTCCACAGCCCGCGGCTGGGATCGATCGCGCGCCGGGTCAATAGAATTCGCCCGTCCTGCTCGGGGATCGTCCCGGCCACCACCTTCGGGTTCAGGTAGAAGACGAAGCGGCAGGCCGGGCACACCGCCTGTTCGCGCTGGTCCGGGGGCACCGCCTCGCGCTCGAGCGGCACCGCGCACAGCGGGCAGAAGCGGATCGTGGAGGGCGCGAGGAAGCGCGGCGATTGCTCGTGGTCCACGAGGCGAGTCTAGCATGGCCGGCTTGACACCTTCGGCGACCGGGTGTTAGAACCCGGGCGTCGCTGAACAGCGCCCCGTCTCAGAGGAGGTCCCCATGCCATGCCGCCTGCTCGCGTCCACCGCGGTCGCGCTCGTCCTGGCCCTGACCGGACTCCTGGCCGTGGGTCACGGCCAGTCCCTCACCGGCGAGTACAAGGTCGGCGTGCTCGAGCCCCTCACGGGACCGCTGGCCTCGGAGGGCAAGCGGCACCTCGAGGGCTACGAGATCGTGCGAGACATGATCAACGAGCGGGGCGGCGTGATGGGCAAGAAGCTCGTCTTCGCGGTGGCCGACGCCCCCGATCCGACCGCGGCCGCCACCGAGGCGAACCGGCTCATCACCCGCGAGGGGGTCAAGATCATCACCGGAACGTTCTCGTCGCGGCTGTGCGGTGCGGCCAGCGAAGCGGCCGCGCGGCACAACGTCATCTACTGGGAGACCTCCTGCGTGGATCCGCGCTTCAACAAGCGCGGCCTCAAGAACGTGTTCCGGACCGAGATCGACGCCACCGGGTTCGGCTGGTACAACATCGAGTTCATCGCCAAGCACCTGGCGCCCCGCTTCAACCTGCGCCCCAACCAGCTCAAGATCGCGTTCCTCTCGGAGGACTCGTCATACGGCCAGGGCGTGACGGAGGCGGCGCGGCAGCGGGCGAAGGGTGAGTTCGGCATGCAGGAGCTGGGCGCCGAGTACTACTCGTTTACGGCCATCAACGACTTCACGCCGATCATCGTGAAGTTCAAGCAACTCAACCCGGACATCGTCCACCACATCGGCTACACCAACGACGCCCCGCTCTTCTGGCGGCAGGCGCGCGAGCAGAACTTCCTGTTCAAGGCGCTGGTCCACGCCGGTGCCACCGGGTACGGCTCTCCTGACTTCGGCAAGGCGCTGGGCTCCGACGCCAACGGGGTGTTCGCGCTGCTCGAGCCCGGACCGGGCTTCCGGATGGAGGCGCTCAGGCCCGAGGGCCAGAAGCTCGAGCGCGAGTTCCGCGAGGCCGTCCAGAAGAAGACGGGCTCCTACCCGCTGGGCGGCCACCAGCTCGCGGGCGGCGGCCTCTGGGTCCTCAAGCTCGTCCTCGACCGGGCCAAGAGCGACGACATCGAAAAGTTCCGCAGCGCGGTGATGTCGCTCGATATGCCGGTGGGCTCGTCCATCAACGGCTGGGGCGTGAAGTTCGCCGAGAACGGTCAGAACGCCAACGAGCGGGTGCAGCACTACATGCTCCAGTGGCAGGGAGGCCAGCTCGTCACCGTCTGGCCGGAAGAGTTCTCGACGCTCCGGGCCAAGTGGATCCCGCTCGGCTCCTGGGACCAGCGGAAATAGACGTCCTCGCCCAGCTCGGCGTCGCCACAGTCCTCCTGGGGGGGATCTATGCCCTGATCGCGGTGGGGCTGACCCTCATCTTCGGCATCATGCGGGTAGTGAACTTCGCCCACGGCGAGTTCCTCATGCTTGGCATGTACCTGGCCTTCTGGGCGTTCACCTTATGGTCCCTCGACCCCTACTTCGTCCTCGTCGTGTCCGTCCCCGTCTTCCTCCTGGTCGGGCTGGCCAGCTACGCGCTCATCATGCGCGGAGTGATCCACGCCTCGCACAACGTCCAGATCTTCACCACGGTGGGGCTGTCGACGGCGCTCCAGAACGTGGCGCTCGTGCTCTGGACCGGCGACTACCGCGTGGTGCGACCGTGGCACTCCTTCGTCGTGCTCCGGGTCGGCGGGATCGCCTTCAACCTCTCCCAGGTGGTGGCCTTCGTCATCGCCCTGGCGCTCACCATCATGCTCTTCGCCTTCATGAAGTGGACGCACACCGGGCGCGTCATGCGGGCCACCGCCCAGGACCGCGAGGCGGCCACCCTGATGGGCATCGACACCGACCTCGTGTACCGGTTGACCTGGGCCATCGGCATCGCCTGCGTGGGCGCGGCGGGCGTCCTGGTGGCGCCGCTCTACTCCGTCTATCCGACGGCGGGCCTCCAGTTCGTGCTGCTCTCCTACGTGGTCGTCGTGCTGGGCGGGCTCGGGGACATGGTGGGGGCGCTCCTGGGCAGCCTCATCGTGGCGGCGGTGGAGGTGGCGGGCTCCTACTACTTCGGGACCGCCTGGAAGGAGGTCCTCTACTTCGTCCTTTTCATCGCCGTCCTGGTCTTCCGCCCGGCCGGGCTCTTCGGCCAGCGCGGCGCCGAGACGCTGGGCGCCTGATGGGCGGCGCGCTGGCCCGGCACTGGGGCGCGCTCGTCCTCTTCGGTCTCACCGCCCTCACGCCCCTCGTCGTCAAGGACGCGTTCTTCCTCGACAGCCTCGTGCTGATCCTCATCTGGGGCGCGCTCTCCGCCGCCTGGAACGTCGCCGGCGGCTACGCCGGCCAGGTCTCGCTCGGGCACTCGGCCTTCTTCGGCATCGGCGCCTACTCGGCGGCGCTGCTGGCCACCCGCTGGCAGCAGAGCCCCTGGCTCGGCATGCTCCTGGGCATCCTCGTCTCCGTCGCCGCCGGCGCGGTGATCGGTTATCTCTCCAACCGCCTGCGCGGCCCGTACTTCGCGCTCTCCACCATCGCCTTCTCGCAGGTGCTGCTCATCGTCGTCAGCCGCTGGCGGGGCTTCACCCAAGGCTCGGAGGGCATCCCCGTCCCATTCCGTCCCGGGTTCTGGACCCTGGGCCTCGGCCACGTGGCCTGGGTGTACGTGGCCCTGGGCCTGGCCCTCGTGTACTACGGCGTGCAGGTGTACTTCGAGCGCTCCCGTGTCGGCTACCAGCTGGCCGGCGTGCGGGAGGACGAGGACGCGGCGGAGGCGCTCGGCATCGCCAGCCGCAAGCTCAGGGTCTTCGCGGTGACGCTGAGCGCTGCCCTGACCTCGGTCTGCGGGACCTTCTGGGCGCAGTACGTCGGCTTCGTCGATCCCTTCTACGTGTTCTCCGTCGATCTCTCCATCCGCTTCGCGCTGAACACGATCATCGGCGGCATCGGGACCGCGCTGGGGCCCTTCCTGGGCTCCATCCTGATCACGTCGCTCGAGACCTACCTGCGCGCCACCCTCTCCGGGGTGAGAACGGGGTTCACCGGGATCTACCTGATCATCTACGGCTGCGTCCTGATCCTGGTCGTGCGCTTCGTGCCCGAAGGGCTGGCGGGCCTCGCCGCCCGCCTCCGCGCCAGCATCGCGCGCTCGCGTGGGCGGGCCACGGACCATGCTCACGCGTGAGCGGGTGATCGACCATGCTCACGCTTGAGCGGCTGACCAAGCGGTTCGGCGGCCTCACCGCCGTGCGCGAGGTCTCGCTGGAGGTGCGGGCCGGCGATCTGCTGGGGATCATCGGCCCCAACGGCGCCGGCAAGACGACGCTCTTCAACGTGATCGCCGGCTACTATCGTCCCGAAGAAGGGCGCGTCCTCTTCGACGGGCGCGACATCACCGGGCGGCCGCCCCACGCCATCTGCCGCCTGGGGCTGACGCGCACCTTCCAGATCGTCAAGCCCTTCGGGAACCTCTCGGTGGTGGACAATGTGACCATCGGCTCGCTGACGAAGGTGCCGAGTGTCCGCACCGCCCGCGTGGACGCCGAGCGCGTGATCGAGACCTGCGGCCTCGCCCCCTATGCCCGGGCGCGCGCCCGCGCCCTGCCCATCGGGCTGCGCAAGCGCCTGGAGGTGGCGCGGGCGCTGGCCACGCGACCGCGCCTGCTCCTGCTCGACGAGGTGATGGCCGGCCTCAACCCGTCGGAGCTGGCGGGCATGGTGGAGCTGATCCGCCGGCTGCACGGCGAAGGGCTCACGCTGATCGTCATCGAGCACATCATGGCGGCCATGATGCGGCTGGCCCGGCGGATCGTCGTGCTCCACCACGGCGAGCGGATCGCCGAAGGCACGCCGGCCCAGATCGCCAGCGACCGCCGCGTCATCGACGCCTACCTGGGCGAGGAATTCGTCCTTGCTGAGACTTGAGTCCGTCGACGCCTTCTACGGGGACCTGCAGGCTCTCTTCGAGGTGTCGCTCGAGGTCCGCGACAAGGAGATCCTCGCCCTCGTCGGTGCCAACGCGGCGGGCAAGACCACCACGCTCCGCGTGATCTCCGGGCTGGTGGCGCCCCGTGGGGGGCAGGTGCTCTTCAACGGCGACGACCTCGGCCGCATCCCGGCCCACCGCCGGATCGACCTGGGCATCGTCCAGGTCCCCGAGGGCCGGCGGCTCTTCCCGTTCATGACGGTCATGGAAAATCTATTGTTGGGCGCCCACACCGAGCGGGCCCGCGCCGAGAGGAACCAGAGCCTCGAGTACGTCTGCGCCCTGTTCCCGGTGCTGGCCGAGCGACGCGCCCAGATGGCCGGCTCGCTCTCGGGCGGCGAGCAGCAGATGTGCGCCATCGGCCGCGCGCTCATGGCCAAGCCGCGCGTGCTCATGCTCGACGAGCCCACCCTGGGGCTGGCCCCGGTGCTGGTCGGCAAGATCTTCGAGACGGTGCGGACGATCAATGCGGACGGCGTGACGGTGCTCCTGGTCGAGCAGAACGTGCGTCAGGCCCTCACCCTGGCCCACCGCGCCTGCGTGCTGGAGTCCGGCCGCCTGGTCCTGGCCGGCGCCGCCCGCGAGCTGCTGGGCGACGAGCGCCTCAAGCGCGCCTATCTGGGAATGTGATCGTCGGCGCCCGGGTATGTGATAGATAGGAGTGAGCCGCATGAAAATCGACCGCAAGCGCCTCCAGGCGTCCATCGAAGAGCTCGGAAGGATCGGGGAGACGCCGCGCGGAGGCCTCACCCGGCTGGCCCTCACCGACGACGACAAGCGGGCGCGCGACCGGATGGTGGCGTGGATGCGGGAGGCGGCCCTGCGCGTCACCGTCGACCAGATGGGCAACATCTTCGGCGAGCGGGCGGGCACGGCGCCGCTGCCGCCCGTGATGATGGGTTCGCACGTGGACTCCGTGCCCACCGGCGGCAAGTACGACGGGCAGCTCGGCGTGCTCTGCGGCCTCGAGGTGATCCGCGCGCTCAACGACCGTCAGGTCAGGACGCGCCATCCCGTGACGCTGGCCATCTTCACCAATGAGGAAGGCGCGCGCTTTCAGCCGGCGATGATCGCCAGCGGGGTCATGGCCGGCAAGATTCCGCTGGAGGACGCCTACAACGCCCGCGACAAGGACGGCCTCCGCCTGGTGGACGAGTTGGAGCGCATCGGCTACCTCGGCTCCGAGCCCTGCCTGCCCCGCCCGTTCAAGGCCTACCTGGAGCTCCACATCGAGCAGGGCCCCCTCCTGGAGGAGGAAGGGCTGTCGGTCGGCGTCGTGGAGGGTATCGTCGCCATTTCCTGGTCGCGCCTGACGATCCACGGCGTGCAGGACCACGCCGGCCCCACGCCGATGCGCATCCGGCACGACGCGCTGGTGGCCGCGGCCGACGTCGTGGCGGGCGTCCGGCGGATCGCCGAGGAGATCGGCGGCGACGCCGTCACCACCGTGGGCAGCCTCACCGTGAGCCCCAACATCGTCAACGCCATCCCCGGCAAGGTCGTGCTGTCGGTGGACATGCGTGATCCGCGGAACGAAACGCTCGACCGGGCGCTGCCCATGCTCGATGCGGTGGTGAAGGAGGGGTGCCAGCGCGAGGGCGTCAGCTACGAGCTGGAGCACTACTGGCGCGTGCCCTACACGCCGTTCAACCCCGACGTCGTCGCCGCCATCGATCGCGCGGCGAAGGCGGCGGGCGCGCGCCACCGTCGAATAAGGTCGGGCGCCGGCCACGACGCCCAGTACATGGCGGCGATCGGCCCGGCCGGCATGATCTTCGTCCCGTCGCGCGACGGGCGCAGCCATTGCGAGGAGGAGTTCACCTCCATGGACGAGATCGAGGACGGGGCCAACACGCTGCTGCGGGCCGCGCTCGATCTGGCCGGGCAGGCCTGATGACCACCACTCACACGGAGGGGCGACCATGAGGACACCGCCGAAGTCACTCACCCGCACCGCACTGCTGGTCCTGCTGCTCGCCATGGCCGGCTGTTCCAGCGCGATACAGAGCAGCCCCGACAACCCGATGAGCGCCGGCGGGCTCACGCCAAATGTGAAGGACCAGGACGTCGGGCTCGTCGCGATGGCGCCGGGCTTCGACGTCAGCAAGTACAAGGTCATCGTGGTGGAGAAGTTCCCGGTGACCGACCGCGAGCTCAAGGACGAGGGCGACCGCCGCTTCGCCGCCAAGATGGCGCCCAAGCTCCAGCTCGAGCTGGTGCGCCGCCTCAAGGACAGCGGGCTCTTCCAGCGCGTGGTGAACACGAGCGCAGCCCAGTACCAGCCGGGCGCCGAGCCGGCCCTGCGCCTCCAGGGGGCGATCACCCGGCTGGGGCGCGGGTCGCAGGTGGCCCGGTACTTCGTCGGCGCCTACGGCATCGGGCGGGCCCGGGCCCAGGCCGACATGCGCCTCATCGACGCGTCGTCGGGGCGCGTGGTGATGGTGACCGCTGATCGCTGGCTTGCCAACGTGGGCATGTTCGGCGGGGACGACGAGGATCTCCTCGAGCAGTCGTTCGACGGCATCGCCGAGAGCCTCGCGAAGCTCCTGGTCCGGCTGTCCAAGGGCGAAAAGCCCGGGAAGTGAGCGCTCCCATGACTCTCGATCGCTACCTCAAGGCCGTGCTGACCGTCATCGCCGTCGCCCTCGTCGCCATCGCGGTGACCCCCTGGCTCCAGCTCGTCGTGCCGGCGCCCGCCGAGGCACAGCCCGAGTTGAACGTGCCGAAGGCGTGGGGCAGGCTCGTCGGGTACTCCGACGGCAACCTGCTGCTGGAGACCCCCGACGGCTCGCTGCGCGTCATCGAGATCACCGGCAAACCGCCCGAGTACCCGAAGACGAAGGCGCTGGTCAAGCGGAATTAGCGGCATCCGGTCCGAGGCCGGCGCCGTTGAAGCTGTTTCAGATCCTGACCGGGATCGGCTACCCGTTCTTGGTCTACGCAGGTCTGACCCGCGCGGGCCCGCGGATGGTGGCCATCACCCTGGCCGTCATGCTCGCGCTGCAGGCCACCCTCACCTGGAGCCGCCGAAGTCCCGCTCTCGTTTCCGGCCTCCTGGTCCCGGCGGCCGTCCTCGGAGTCGTGTTGATCCCAGCGGCCCTCTTCGACGAGGGGCAGTTCTTCCTCTTGGTGCCGGTGCTCGTCAACGCCGTCCTGGTGATCGCCTTCGGGCGCACGCTCCTGAACGGTCCCTCGATGGTCGAGAGCTTCGCGCGGCTACGCGGGCGCCAGCTTCCGACGGACGAGATCGCCTACTGTCGGATCGTCACCGTCATCTGGTGCCTGTTCTTCGCGCTCAACGGCGGATTCACCCTGTGGCTCGCGCTCTATCGGAGCCTGGCGTGGTGGACGCTCTACACGGGGCTGCTCGCCTACCTGTTGATCGGCGCCCTCTTCGCGACGGAGATGGTGTATCGCTACTGGCGCTTTCGCCCCTACGACGGATCCGTCACCGATCCGCTGTTTCGTCGGATCTTCCCTCCCCGAGGCAGCGGATGAACGCGCAGCGGGTGTCTCCGCGCTCCCTGAGGCGTCTCTTCGACGACACCGCCTGCCACTACGACCGCATCACCGGTCTCATGGCCTTCGGCTCGGGCGCCTGGTACCGCCGCAACGCGTTGCAACGCGCCGGCCTCCAGGAGGGCATGAAGGTCCTCGACGTCGCGGTAGGGACCGGCGCCGTCGCGCGCGCCGCCGCGAGCATCGTGGGTCCATCGGGCGGCGTCGTGGGAGTGGATCCGAGCACGGGGATGCTCGCCCAGGCGCGCCGGAAGCTCCGCATTCCACTCGTCCAGGGAGTTGCCGAGGGGCTTCCCTTCCGCGGCGGCCTCTTCGATGCCCTGACCATGGGCTACGCGCTTCGTCATGTCTCGGGACTGAGCCCCACGTTCGCCGAGTACTTCCGAGTGCTGAGACCCGGTGGCCTCCTGATCGTCCTGGACTTCGCCCGCCCGAACTCTAGGATCGGCCTTCGCCTGGGACGGCTCTACCTCAACGGCCTGGTTCCCTGGATGTCCCGGCTCAGCTCCGGCAGCCGGGAGGCGGAGCTCCTGATGCATTACTGCTGGGAGACCCTGGAGACTCTCGTGCCGGCCGAGACCATCCTGGCGGCCCTGGGCGGCTGCGGCTTCGAAGACACGCGGACAGTCCGCTGGTTCGGGCTCCTGAGCGAGTACCTCGGCCGGAAGCCCGGCACCGGAGCCACTGGCTCGGGCTCGTCGCGCTGAGCCGGCCCCGGCTGTTGCCGGACGAATCGGACGGCGATCCGTTACTCGGCGGGAGGCAACTGGTCGCCGACGACGTAGGCGTGTCCGGGGGCGACCCCGGGACGCACGCGCAGGCGCGCCACCACCGGCAGGTGGTCGGAGGCCACGCGCGCGAGGCGACTGCGATGGACCTGGAAGGTCTCGCCCTCCAGCTCCACATCCCAGTAGATCCGGTCCAGGCGGAAGAGGGGAAAGACGGCCGGGTGGGTACGCCGCATCCGCCGCATGGGCGAGGAGAACTCGCGCTTGAGCCCGCGGGTCACCGGGCCGCGATGCCATTCGTTGAAGTCTCCCATCAGCACCCGTGGACCCTCGAGCCGGGAAGAGGTCCGGATGAAGTCGGCCAGCAGCACGATCTGCTCGCGGCGCTCGCGCAGCCCGAGCCCGAAGTGGCAGTTGAAGACGTGAAAGGAGCGCCCGTTGGCGCCCAGGTCGACGCGCAGACAGCCGCGCGGCTCCCGGCTGCCGCGGCTGAGATCGCAGGTGGCCCAGCCCAGCACCGGTAGGCGCGTGAGGAGCACGTTGCCGAACGTGCCGCTGCCGTGCGGCCGCGTGACGCCCATCACCATGGCCATGCCGAGCTGCGCAGCGAGATAGGTGGCCTGATCGGCCAACGGCGAGCCGTTCTCGCAGACCACCTCCTGCAGGCCGACCACGTCCGGCCCGATCTCGGCGACGACGTCGGCGATGCGCGCGAGATCGCAGCGGCGGTCGAGGCCCACGCCCCGGTGGATGTTGTAGCTGGCGACGACGAGGTGCACGGGCGGTTCAGGTCTCCTGGTAGGCGATGAAGTGGGTGTAGAGCTGCGTCGGATGCGTGATCGGTGAGCGCAGGTCGGCCCCGGGCGGGCACACGATGAACGTCTGCAGCTCGGCGGGCGAGGGGCCGGCGTGGGCGCCGATCTCGGGGACGTAGGAGATGTTGCCGTCGGGCGAGTCGTTGCCGTAGATGACGAGGTCGCCCGCGCTCGGCATGGCCATCAGGTCGCGGAGGTCCTGGGCCAGCAGCGTCCAGTCGTCGCGCCCGGCGAAGGGCCCCGCGGCCCCGTTGTCGATCGCGTGGCGCTGGCCGCGCCAGAGGCAGAGGGGGCCGGCCTGCGAGCGGGCCAGGACGAAGCCGATGCCGCGGCGGCGCGCGATGTCGTCGGCCAGGCGTGGAAAGCGCTCGTCGATCCATTCGATTGTCAGAGGCCGCTCCTCGCCGAGAAAGTAGACGAAGGCGTTCGGCCCCGCCGCCACCACCCGCACGCTCTCCCGCTCGCGGGCCTCCGGCAGCTCGCCCAGCAGCCGCGGGAAGTCGCGCTCCAGATAGTTGACGAAGCGCTGGAAGAGTCCGGGCGCGCGCCGGCTGCGGAAGGCTTTGATGCCGCTGGCCAGCCGCCGTCCCTCCGGGTGCGCCGGGCTCACCTCCTGGGCGCCGGCCCGCCGCAGGAACTCCTCGAAGAAGCAGTCCTCCAGCGACCGCCCGCCCGAGAGCTTCTGGAAGGGCGTGCAGGTCGCCTGCCCGTGATCGGAGAGCACGTAGAGGTCGTAGCGGTACTCCCGCACGCGCCGCATCACACGCCAGAGCTGGTGGATCGATCGGTCCACACCGCGCAGGATGCGGAGCGCCCGGCGGTGGCGCGGACCATAGGCGTGGGCGAAGACATCGTAGTCGAGGTAGTTGACGTAGAGGGCGGGGACGCCCGCGTACAGGTCCCGCGAGACGGCCAGGGTGAACAGGTGGCGCACCCAGACCGACATCCCGATCTTGAGCACGAGCCACTTCCAGCCCCGTCTGGTCTCCCCGACCGGATCGGCGAGCCCGCGCAGGAAGGCGCGCACGATCTCGAGCACCGTCAGGACGAGGCCCTTGACGAGGACCCAGGCCAGCACGACGAACGCCGAGATCGCGCGCAGCAGCCCTTCCCCCGTCGGCCGCTTGATCGTCGCGAAGTTGAAGAGGCTGCTCCCCGCTCCCCCGGTGAAGACGCAGCCGTACGCGTTCCCGCCCTCGAGGATGCCCCGCCGGCCCCGAGCCTGCTCCTGCTCGACGCGGGCAGCATCGCCGGCGCGCGGGAAGTAGACGTCGGTCCGCCGGCGCTTGTCGTGGTAGTGGAAGCCCGGAATGTCGGGCCGGACCCCGTACATGGCGGCCATCTGGAACGCCGGCGTCGACGTCGGCATGCCGACGCTCATCGGCTGCCGGCGGTAGCCGTGCCGCGCCATCAAATGCGCCAGGAACGGCATCCGGCCCTCGGCCAGCGCCTGCTCGAGCACCGATCGCGGCAGTCCATCGATCTGAACGATCAACAAGCGGCGCTGCCGGTCGTGCTCGGGCGCAGCCCCCAGACGCAGGCGCCGAACCGCCCGATCGATCATCCGCTGCAGCAGCAGGACCCACTCGTCCGGCGACATTGCGTTCTATTGTAATATCCGGGCGAAGTGATGACGCTATCCTCTGCCGAGCATCCTCTCGTCGCCACCGTGCGGGAGTTCGTCGAGCGCGAGGTACGTCCCGTCGCCGCCGCGCTCGAGCACGCCGACCGGTACCCCCACGACCTGGTCGCGCGCATGCGCGAGCTGGGCCTCTTCGGCGCGCTCATCCCCGCGGCCTACGGGGGGCTCGGCCTCGACGTCACCACCTACGCCCGCGTCATCGAGGAGCTGTGCCGGGGGTGGATGTCGCTGGCAGGGGTCCTCAACAGCCACACGATGGCGGCGCTCATCGTGCTGCAGCACGGTACCGGGGAGCAGCAGTCACAGTTCCTGCCGCGCTTGGCCCGCGGCCAGGCCAGGGGCGGGCTGTGTCTGACCGAGCCCCACGCGGGCTCGGACGTCCAGGCGATCCGGACGGTGGCCAGACGGCGCGGCGACGAGTACGTCATCGACGGGACGAAGATGTTCGTGACCAACGGCCGCGAGGGCAACACGTTCGCGCTGCTGGCGCTGACCAATCCCCGGGCCGAGCCGCGCCACCGCGGCATGTCGTGCTTCATCGTGGAGAAGGGCCACCCCGGGCTGCGCGTCGCCAAGTCCATCTCGAAGCTCGGCTACAAGGGCGTGGACACCGCCGAGCTGGTCTTCGAGGACGTCGCCGTCCCCGCCGCGAACCTCGTGGGCGGGGTCGAGGGGCGCGGCTTCAGACACGTCATGAGCGCGTTGGAGACGGGCCGGATCAACATCGCCGCCCGCGCCGTCGGCGTCGGCCAGGCCGCCTGGGAGGCGGCGCTCGAGGACGCGCGCCGGGCGGGCGAGGCGCCGCCCGCGCTGGCCTCCATGGCGGCCCGCCTCGACGCCGCGCGGCTGCTCACCTCCTGGGCGGCCGGGATGAAGGACCGGCGGGAGCGCTGCGACCTGGAAGCGGGCATGGCCAAGCTCTGGGCGACCGAGACGGCCCAGGGGCTCGCCGTCGAGACGATGCGCCTGCAGGGGGAAACGGCCGCGCTGGCGACCTCCGCGGTGGAGCGCCTGTACCGTGACACGCCGCTGATGATCATCGGCGAAGGCACCAACGAGATCCAGCGCACGCTGATCGCCCGCCAGCTCCTGGAGCGCCACGGCGAGCGGCCGGGCGCGCTGACCTCCCGCGAGGGCGAGCCCGACGAGCGCCGGCAGATGGTCCTGGCCGTGCGCCAGTTCGTGGAAAAGGAGGTCGTTCCGGTGGCGGCCGAGCACGAGCAGGCGGGCCGGTACCCGGCCGACGTCGTCCGCGCGCTGGGTGACCTGGGAATCTTCGGCGCCGTGGTGCCGCCGCCGTACGGCGGGCTCGGGCTCGACCTCGGGACCTACGCGATGATCATCGAGGAGCTGGCCCGCGGCTGGACGACCGTCGCCGGTATCGTGACCGCGCACGCGACGGCGGCCTGGACGGTGGCGGGCTGGGGGACGTCCGAGCAGCGCCAGCGGCTGCTGCCCGCGATGACGCGCGGCGAGATCCTCGGCGCCGCGGCCCTCGCCGAGGGCGTGACCGCGCGCCGGGACCGCACGGACTGCGTGCTGGCGGGCGCCACGGGGCTGGTGGACAACGCGCCGCGCGCACAGCTCTTCGTGGCGCTCGGGCGCATCGACGACGGGCGCCGCGTGCTGGTCCTGCTCCCGCGCGGCACGCCGGGCCTCGCGCTGGGCACGCCGGAGCCGACGCTGGGCAGCCGCGGTCTCGACCCCGCGCGACTCTGGCTCGACGGCGCGCGCGTTGCCGCGGCCGCGGTCCTCGAGGGCGAGGACGGCGGCGAGGCGCCCGTGGCGGCGGCGCTGGGAGTGGCTCGTCTCGGCCTCGCCGCCACGGCGGTAGGTCTGGCCCAGGCCGCGTTCGAGGCGGCGCTCCGCTACTCGCAGCAGCGCTCGGCCTTCGGCAAGCCGATCTGTCAGCACCAGGCGATCCAGCTCAAGCTGGCCGACATGGCCACGGCGATCACCGCCGCGCGCCTCCTCACCTCTCACGCCGCCGGGCGCCTGGAGGCGGGCGACGACGTGCCCGCCGGGCTCGCCCGGCTCTACGCGGCGGAGGCGGCGTACGAGGTGACACTGGAGGCCATGCGCATCCACGGCGGCTACGGCTACACCACCGAGTTCCCCATCGAGCGCTACTACCGCGACGCCCCCCGCCTGATGCTGGCGCTGGCCGGCGCCCCGCGCGAGCGCGCGGAGCTGGCGCGGCGGCTCCTTGGTTCGTGATGGCCCTCTGGTTCGAGTGGCTCGCCCTCGTCAGCGCGGCCCTCTTCGCGGGAGGAGCCCTCTACGCCTCTGTGGCCGAGCATCCCGGACGGATGAAGGCCGGGGTGACGGTGGCGATGGCCGAATTCGGGCCGAGCTACCGACGCGCCGCGCCCTGGCAGGCCTCCTCGGCCGCTCTCTGCGTCGTCTCGGGAGCGCTGGCCGCCGGCCTCACCTCGCAGTGGGCGTGGCTGGGTGGTGGGGTCGCGGTCGGGGCCGCGATACCGTTCACGCTGGTGGGCATGATGCCCACCAACCGCCGCCTCCTGGTGCCGTTCCAACTATTCGCGCCTAGGAAGGCACCGTGTACGTCGTTCGTGGACAGATTTAGTATCAACAAGTTGGAACGGCACTGGGCGGGCGATCTCTCCGCGAGGAGGAGGCGGTCCGGCTGCTGGCCCGGTGGGGAAGCCTCCATTGGATCCGGAGCGCTCTCGGCCTCACGGGTCTCATCGTACTGGCCTTCGCGGCGTTGCTTCGCTGAGGAACGACATGCCCTACGGACGCTACTTCGAGGAGTTCACGGTCGGCGAGGTCATCAAGCACTGGCCCGGCCGGACGATCACCGAGGCCGACTGCACGTGGTTCGCGTTGCTGACGATGAACCAGCACCCGCTGCACAGCGACGCCCACTACGCCGAGAAGTACACCCAGCACAAGCAGCGCGTCGTGCTGGGCCCGCTCGTCTTCTCGATCGGCATCGGCATGACCGTGGCCGACATCTCCGGCAAGGCCATCGCCAATCTCGAGATCGAGAAGATCACCCACGAGCATCCAACGTTCATCGGCGACACGATCTACGCGGAGTCGACCGTGCTCGACGTGCGGGAGTCGCGCCAGGGCGACCGCGGCACGGTCACGGTGGAGACGCGCGTGACCAACCAGCGGGGCCAGCGCGTGATGACCTTTCGCCGGACGGCCCTGGTGCCCAAGAAGAACCACCCGACGTTGGGTGAAGGCAAGCTGCTGGGGGAGGCCTGGGAGGGGGCCGCCCCCTCCGATCTATGAGCCGCCCGCCGCTCGAGGGCCTGCGCGTGCTGGCGGTCTCGCAGTTCGGCGCCGGACCCTTCGGCACCCAGGTGCTGGCCGATCTCGGCGCCGAAGTCATCAAGATCGAGGACCCGGCGGCGGGCGGCGACGTGGCGCGCTACGTGCCGCCCTGGGAGATCGAGCGCGATTCCCTCTACTTCCAATCCTTCAACCGGGGCAAGAAGTCGGTCACGCTCGACCTCCGGCATCCGGACGGGCGCGCCGTCTTTCACGACCTCGTGCGCGTCTCCCACGCCGTCTACAACAACGTGCGGGGCGATCTGCCGGCCAAGCTCGGGCTGACCTACGACGCCCTCAAGTCGATCAACCCCGCGATCGTCTGCTGCTCGCTGTCGGGCTTCGGCTCGACCGGGCCCCGCGCCGCCGAGCCCGGCTACGACTACCTCATCCAGGGCCACGCCGGCTGGATGTCGATCACGGGCGAGCCCGACGGCCCACCGGGCAAGTGCGGGGTGTCGGTCATCGACTTCGCGGGCGGTTACGCCTCCATGCTGGGGCTGATGGTCGGCCTGTGGGACGCCCAGCGGACGGGCGTCGGCCGCGACGTGGACGTCTCGCTGCTCGATGCCGCCGTGAGCATGCTGTCGTACTTCGCGACCTGGGCGCTCAACCGCGACTGGGAGCCGCAGCGCGTGGCCGACTCCGGCCACCAGACGCTGGTGCCGTCGCAGAACTTCCCCACGCGCGACGGCTGGATCGTCGTCTTCTGCGCCAAGGAGAAGTTCTGGGAGAACCTGGCGCAGGCCATGGAGCTCGGGCACCTCACCACCGACCCGCGCTTCGCCACGTTCGCCGATCGCCTGGCCAACAAGGAGGCGTTGCTGGCAGTCCTCAAGCCCCGGTTCCTCGAGCGCACCACCGCCCAGTGGCTGGCCCGCCTGGGCGGGCGCGTGCCCTGCGCGCCGGTGAACACCGTGCGCGAGGCGCTCGAGGACGAGCAGGTCCGCGCGCGCGGGATGATCGTCGAGGTCAAGCATCCCGTGTACGGCACGGTCCGCGAGGTGGCCTCGCCCATCAAGACGGCGGGGGCCGTCACGCGACC
>DASYUQ010000220.1 GCA_036001065.1 Candidatus Methylomirabilota bacterium | reverse complement strand
CCTTTCTGTCAGCGTGCAGCTTGATTCGGGTGCGGAGGTCGTGCGTCGTTCTGGTGTAGAGCCGTTGATCTCGATCACTCCGCAACACGTACGTGTAGTACACGGCGCCTCCCTTGGCGCGAATAGTTGGAACGGCACTAGGGTGATGGTCTGAGCGGCGGCGGCCGCTGCGGGAGCCCCCATGGAGCCCGCGAGAGCGAAGGCCAGCGCGAGGCGGCGCATCATGGCTCCTCCTTGAGCGTCTCGGCGGCCTGGCGGACGTACCCGACGTCGACGAGGTCCTCGTAGCGGTGCCGGCGCTTGATGAAGCCGCCGTCGAGCAGGATCTGCTGGAGGTACTCGAAGCCCGGCCGGCGGAGAAGCGGGTCGGTGGCCCACGTGCCCTGGCGCTGGTAGCGCTCCACCGCCCGGCGCCGCAGATCGGCCGGAACGTCGGCGAAGTCCGGCGCGATCAGGTCGCCGATCGCGGCGGCGTCGTGGCGGGCCATCCAGCGCTCCGCCTGGTAGACCGCGCGGGTGAAGCGGAGCAGCAGCTCGGGCTCACGTCGCAGCCGGTCGGGCGTCGTCATATAGGACGAGAACGGCACGGGCCCGGTGGCCTCGCCCATCGAGGCCACGAGGTGGGCGGCGCCGCCCGACAGCAGCTCCTCGGCGGTGGGCTGGCCGGCCTCGAGGAACTCGCCGCGCCCGGCCCGGAAGGCGGCCACCGCGTCGGCGCCGTGCAGATCGCGGACGAAGGTGACGCGGGCGGGATCGAGGCCGTGGCGACGCAGCACGGTGAGCATGCATTGCCAGGGAGTGGGCGCGCCGGCGAAGGAGATCACCGTGCGGCCCACGAGGTCCCGCCACGTGAAGTCAGGGCGGGGCGTCCGGCTCAGGAGGAAGAAGCCGTTCCGGCTGTTGACCTCGGCGAAGTGCGGAAAGAGCCGCCCGCCCCGGTCGGCCACGTCGAGGCTCCGCATAAGCCCGCCCAGGCTGATCTGGGCCGTGCCCTCGACGAGGGCCCGGAGCGTGTTGGTGCTGCCGTCCGCGACCACCGCCTGCACGTCCAGCCCCTCGGCCGCGAAATGGCCGCCGTGAATGGCGACGTACTGCGGGGCGTAGAAGAGCGACCGGAAGGGCTGCGCGACCGTGAGCCTCATGGTGCCAGGCCGTACATCACCTTGCCGGCGACCGGCATCGTGGCGGTCAGGATCTCGCCGTTCAACGAGTCGGTGATGTAGAGCGTCTTGCGGTCCGGGCCGCCGAACGCGATGTTGGTCAGGAGCCGGTGACCGTCGGCGTGCACGAGATGAGTCGGCAGGCAGTTCGCGTCGAAGCGCCAGACGCCCACGCCGAGATGACAGACGACCAGGCCGTCCTCGGCGTCCATCTCGATGCCGTCGGGCCCCGCGTGTCCACCGGACAGCTGGATCGCGACCCCGGTCTTGGACGGCTGCCCATCCGCCATCAGCGGCAGCCGCCAGATCTGCTGGGAGCGCGTCACCGCCACGTAGACCTGGTTGTTCTCCGCGTTGAGGGTGATGCCGTTGGGGCTCGGCACGTTGGCCGCGAGCTTGTCCAGCCCCCCGGTGGCGCGCAGCCGGAACACGCGTCCGCTGGGATCGGCGATGCCGGTCTGCCCCTGGTCGGTGAAGTAGAGATCGCCGTTGGCAGCGAAGTGCAGGTCGTTCAGCCCCTTGAAGCCCTCGCTGTAGGCGGTCTCCAGCAGCGGCTCCACCTTTCCGCTGCCGGCATCCAGCACCATCAGGCCCCGCCGGTAATCGGCGATGAAGATGCGGCCGTCCTTGTGGAGCTTCAAGCCGTTGGGCCAGCCGTCGTACTGGGTCACCAGCTCCCACGCGCCCCCGGTCGAAATTCTGAACACGCGCCCGAACGGGATGTCCACGAAGTAGAGATGGCCCGCCCGGTCGAAGGAGGGTCCCTCCAGGAAGCTGTCCACTTCGGCGCGCTGGCGGTTCGCGTCCGACCACCTGGTGCGGCCCTTCTGGCGGAACTTCTGGGGCATGGACATGAAGGTCGCGGCCTTGATCAACTCGGGCTGCTTGAACGGGTTGAGCATGATTGGGGGAGTCTAACCCCGATCCGAAATTCTTTTGGCGAGGAATGTGCGGAAACGCGGCGTCGGTAGCGGCCGTGGCCAGCGTGGGTACGTGCGCACCCACGTCCTCCTATAGAGACGCTGGCTGCGGTCGAACCATCTCCTGAACACCG
>DASYUQ010000219.1 GCA_036001065.1 Candidatus Methylomirabilota bacterium | reverse complement strand
TCCAACTATTCGCGCCTAGGAAGGCACCGTGTACGTCGTTCGTGGACAGATTTAGTATCAACAAGTTGGAACGGCACTAGGAAGGCACCGTGTACGTCGTTCGTGGACAGATTTAGTATCAACAAGTTGGAACGGCACTAGGAGGAGAAGATGAACCGTCGATCGCCGTTCACCTGGACGCTGCTCGCGCTCCTCGGCCTGGCCGCTGCGGGGCCGGCCGGCGCCCAGGAGGCCAAGCAGCTCCGCATCGTCAAGCAGCCGGGCCTCGGCTATCTGTCGATCATCGTCATGCGCGAGATGAAGCTGATCGAGAAGCGGGCCCCGGGCGTGGACGTCGAGTGGCTTCAGCTCACCTCAGGGGCGGTGATCCGCGATGCGATGGTGGCCGGCCAGATCGACATCGGCTCGGGCGGCACCGGCCCCTTCGTCCAGGCGATCGACAAGGGGCTCGATTGGAAGACGCTGGGCGCCCTCAACCAGATGCCGCTCTTCCTCAACTGCGCCCGGGCCGACATCAAGAGCCTCCGGGACCTCAAGCCGACGGACCGTATCGCCATGCCGGCCATCGGCTCGATCCAGCACGTCGTGCTGCAGATGCAGGCCGAGAAGGAGCTGGGCGATCCCAAGAAGCTCAACCAGCAGATCGTGGCCATGTCGCACCCCGACGCCACCGCCGCCATCCTCTCCAAGCGCGAGATCACCTGCCACCTCTCGTCGCCCCCGTTCCAGTACGAGCAGCTCCGCGACTCCGGCATTCACAAGGTGTTCGACAGCTACCAGGCGGTTGGCGGCCCCCATACCTTCAACCTCGTCTGGGCCAGCGAGAAGTGGGTCAAGGCCAACCCCCGCCTCGTCCAGGCCTTCCGGGAGGCGCTGAAGGAAGCGACGGAGTTCATCAACGACAAGCCCGCCGAAGCCGCCCGGCTCTACGCCACCAGCGAGAAGGCGAAGTCCACGCCGGAGGAACTCCTGGCCATCATGAAGCAGGACGGCATCAGATATACGATGACGCCGTCCGGGCTGATCAAGTTCGCGTCGTTCATGCGGAAGATCGGCATGATCAAGAGCGTGCCGGCCTCCTGGCGCGACTACGCTCAGGAGCATCTGCACGGGCTGCCCGGGAGCTGATGCGCGACCTCTTGCGGGTCCGCGACGTCACGATCTCGTATCCCACGGAGACGGGCCTCTTCACGGCGGTGGAGGACGTGTCGTTCACGGTCACCGAGGGGGAGAAGTTCGTGCTGCTCGGCCCCTCGGGCTGCGGCAAGTCGACGCTCCTCAAGTCGGTGGCCGGGTTCATCGCCCCCCGGCGCGGCGCCGTCGAGCTGGAGGGGCGGCAAGTGTCCCGGCCGGGGCCGGACCGCGTGGTCGTCTTCCAGGAGTTCGACCAGCTCCTGCCCTGGAAGACGGTTCTCGCCAACGTCACCTACCCGCTGCGCGTGGCCAAGAGGATGCCCGACGCGGCGGCGCGCGCGGAGGCCACGCGGTATCTCGAGTTGGTGAGCCTGGGGCGGTTCGCCGGCGCCTACCCGCACCAGCTCTCGGGCGGCATGAAGCAGCGGGTGGCCATCGCGCGCTCGCTCGCGCTCGACCCGCGCATGCTGCTGATGGACGAGCCCTTCGCCAGCCTGGACGCCCTCACGCGGCGACGGATGCAGGAAGAGCTGCTGGGGATCTGGGAGGCTACGCGCAAGACCATTCTCTTCGTCACCCACTCCATCGAGGAGGCGGTGCTCCTGGGCGACCGCATCCTCGTGCTCTCCTCGGGGCCGGGGCGGGTGCGGCGGATCCTCGACAACCCGGCCGCTGGCCGTCGCGAGACCGAGGCGGGCCTTGAAATTCAGCGCGAGGTGCAGGAGCTGCTGCAGTGACGGGTGGCGCGCGGGTGGCGCTGCACAAGGCCGGCATCGTCGTGGCCCTCCTGGTGATCTGGGAGGCGTGGACGCGGCTGGGCCAGGTGAGCCCGCTGCTCTTTCCGTCGGCCTCCACGGTGGTCGCCGCGTTCGGCCGCTCGCTGGCCAACGGCGAGGTGCCCGGCTACGCCGGGCAGTCGCTGAAGGTGCTGCTGTCGGGGATGGCCATCGGCGCCGCCCTCGCGCTGGCGCTGACCACGCTGGCGGTCACCACCCGGCTGGGGGCCGAGCTGCTGGAGACGCTGACGGCCATGTTCAACCCGCTGCCGGCGATCGCGCTCATGCCGCTGGCGCTGCTCTGGTTCGGCCTCGGCGTGCAGTCGCTGGTCTTCGTGATCATCCACTCGGTGCTGTGGCCGATGTCGCTCAACACCTACACGGGCTTCGTCACCGTGCCCCCGACCCTCCGCCGCGTCGGGCAGAACTTTGGGCTGACGGGCTGGCGCTTCGTCGCCGGCATCCTGCTGCCCGCGGCCTTCCCGTACATCCTCTCCGGCATCAAGATCGGCTGGGCGTTCGCCTGGCGGACGATCATTGCGGCCGAGATGGTCTTCGGCGTGGCCGGCAGCCAGGGCGGGCTGGGCTGGTTCATCTACCAGAACCGCTTCGAGATGAACACCGACCTCGTCTTCGCCGGGCTCCTGACCGTCATCCTGATCGGGCTGCTCGTCGAAAACCTGTTCTTCCGCTGGCTCGAGCGGAAGACCGTCCTCCGCTGGGGGATGTCCACGAGCCATTGAGGAGCCTCACCTGAACCAGGATATGCTCGACCGCGGAACGGACCTCACGGCCGACGTCGCCGACGATCTGCAAGTCGTGACCGTCGACTAGTGCCGTTCCAACTATTCGCGCTAGGAAGGCACCGTGTACGTCGTTCGTGGACAGATTTAGTATCAACAAGTTGGAACGGCACTAGCCCGCGGCCAGGCGGCGATCATGGGATCGAAAGTTCTCAAGCGCGAGTGGACGACGGTGGAGGGCTGGCGCGACACCAAGGCCGGCATGTGGGCCTGGCTCATCCAGCGGGCGGCCGCCCTGGCGCTGCTGCTCGTCGTCGCGCTGCACCTGGTGAACCCCTTCCGCCGCGGCGTGCAGGCGGCGCTGCTGGCGCTCGTCCTCATCCACGCGCTGCTGGGTGTGCGGTCGCTGCTGCTCGACGTCGGGCTGCCTCTGCGCTGGCACCGCGCCCTCTTCGCGCTGGCGCTGATCGGGGCGGGCGCGATCTTCGTGCTGGTGTGGGCCGGGCGCTGGTACTGAGATGGACCCGGCGGCGATCTCCCCGCACGACCGCTACCAGCGCCAGCGCATCGGGGTGCTCGACAGCGAGATGGCCTCCGTGGACGTCGGGCACGGCGACCCGGTCGTCTTCCTGCACGGCAATCCGACGTCGTCCTATCTGTGGCGCAACATCATCCCCCACGTCGAGGCGGTGGGGCGCTGCCTGGCCCCCGACCTCATCGGCATGGGCGCCTCGGACCGGGCGCCGCGCGGCTCCTATCGCTTCGTGGACCACGCGCGCTACCTCGACGCCTGGCTCGAGGCCCTCGCCTTGCGCCGCGTCACCCTGGTGGTCCACGACTGGGGCTCGGCGCTGGGCTTCCACTGGGGCTCGCGACACCCCGAGCGGGTGCGCGCGATCGCCTACATGGAGGCAATCGTCGCACCGCGTCGCTGGGACGACTTCCCACCGGGGCGCGACGGGATCTTCCGGGCGCTGCGCTCGGAGAAGGGCGAGGCGATGGTGCTCGGCGACAACGTATTCGTCGAGTGCATCCTGCCGAAGAGCATCCTCCGCCCGCTCTCCGCCGAGGAGATGGCCGCCTACCGCGCGCCCTTCGCGACGCGCGAGTCGCGCCTTCCCACCCTCGTCTGGCCGCGCGAGCTGCCGATCGAGGGCTCGCCCGAGGACGTCGTGCGCATCGTCGAGGAGTATGGGCGCTGGCTCGCGGCGAGCCCCGTGCCGAAGCTCCTCGTTGGCGCCGAGCCGGGGGCGCTGCTCACCGGGCGAGCCCTCGACTTCTGCCGCACCTTCGCCCACCAGCGCGAGGTGTCGGTGCGCGGCTTTCACTTCGTGCAGGAGGACTCTCCGCACGAGATCGGCGCGGCGCTCGCCGC
>DASYUQ010000218.1 GCA_036001065.1 Candidatus Methylomirabilota bacterium | reverse complement strand
AGGGCGCCCAGATCCTCGTGTGCTGCTCGGCCTTCCTCTCGCCGCGCTTCGACCACTGGGAATTCTTCCTGCGAGCCCGGGCCTGTGAGAATCAGGTATTCGTCGTGGCGTCCGGGCAGTTCGGCCAGGAGCCCGCGTCCGGCATCGGCTTCGTCGGCCGCAGCTGCGTCGTGGACCCGTGGGGCGTGATCGTGGCGATGGCGCCCGACCGGGAGTGCGTGACCGTGACGACCATCGACCTCGCGCTGATCGAGGAGGTTCGGTACAAATACCCGCTCATGCTGCAGCGGCGCCCGGAGCTCTACGGGCCCATCACCCGGCAGTTCTGAGCCCCTCACCCCGGCCCTCTCCCCAGAGGGGAGAGGGAGGTGCGCCGTTTGACAGCGCGGCGTCGCATCGCTAGGATTGGGGCCTCGTTTCCGCCTGCCTGCTCACTCGACGCTCGGAAGGAGGACGTTATGGGTCGTGCCGCCGCACTGGCAATCGCCGCCTTGCTCGCCTTCGTCCTGGCCGCGCCCGCGGGGCTCCAGGCCCAGACCAAGGACGACACCGTCGTCTACGCGCTGCAGTCCGACATCAATTCCTGGGACCCGCCCAACTCGGTTCTCCGCGAGGCCATCATTCTCGGCTACAACGTCTTCGATCACCTGGCCGCGCGCGACATCAAGACGGGCAAGGTGGGGCCGAGCCTGGCCGTGTCCTGGAAAGCGCTCAACGACACCACGTGGGAGGTGAAGCTCCGCAAGGGCGTCAAGTTCCACGACGGCACCCCCTTCACCGCGCGGGACGTCAAGGCCAGCTTCGACCGCGTGCTGGACCCCGAGAAGAAGATGGTCGCCCGGGGCAACCACGCCAAGATCAAGAGCGTCGAGGCGGTGGACGAGTCTACCGTCCACTTCCAGACCGATGGCCCGTACCCGCTCTTCGTCGAACGGCTGACGGCGCTGGTCATGCAGTCGGAGAACCAGATGCGGCAGAAGGGGCACGAGTGGATGCAGGAGCATCCGATCGGCACCGGCCCCTACCGGCTGGTGAGGTGGGACAAGAAGCAGGAGCACCTGCTGGTGCGGAACGACGAGTACTGGGGGCCCAAGCCCGCCTTCAAGTACGTGCGGGTCCGCATCATCCCCGAGACGGCCACCCAGATCGCCGAGCTGATCTCGGGCGGCGTGGACATCATCAAGGCCGTGCCGCCGGACCAGATGGACGTGATCAACAAGTCGGGGCAGGCGCGCACCGGCACCTCGCCCATCCTGCGCACCGCCATGCTGCAGCTGGACCAGGCGGGGCGCGGCGGCCCGAACCCCTTCACCGACCGCCGGGTGCGCCAGGCGGTGAACCTGGCCGTGGACGCCGACGCCGTCATCAAGCATGTGCTCAACGGGCTCGGTGACCGCGTGGCCACGTCGATCAACCCTATGGCCTTCGGCTTCGACCCGAGCGTGAAGCCCTACAGGCAGGACATCGCCCGGGCGAAGAAGCTCCTGGCCGAGGCCGGCTATCCGAACGGCATCGACTTCCGCTTCCGCACGGGCCTGGAGGTCGTCGAGCCGGCCGTGCTCCAGACCGACGACGCCCTCGCGGCCGACATGGCCAAGGCGGGCTTGCGCCCGCAGCTCAACTACATCGGCGACCAGACGGTCTACACGGCGCAGGTCAAAGAGGGCAAGGCCGGCCCCATGTTCAACTGGTCGTGGGGCTACTACTCGATCTTCGACGCCGACGCCATCCTCTACGACGTCTTCAAGTGCGGCGAGTCGTGGAGCTATTACTGCAACAAGGACCTGGACGAGCTGATCGCCGCCGGCCGCTCGACGCTGGACCAGAAGAAGCGGACCGAGATTTACGCCAGGGCCCAGCGGCTCCTCCTCGAGGACGCCGCCTACGTCTTCAAGTGGGGGCTGCGCGGCGTCTGGGGCATCTCCAACCGCGTCAACTACGAGGCGCCGCGGGACGAGATCGACCGCATGTGGCTCGTGACCCCGCGCAAGAAGTAACGAGGCCGCGCGACGGCCGGGCGCCGGCGGGGAACCACCGGCGCCCCCGTTTCCCCCGGTTCGGATGAGGCCTTACGTCACCCGGCAGCTCGTCCAGCTCGTCGTGGTCATCGTCGGCATCTCCATGCTGGCCTTCGCCCTCCTGCACGTGATCGGCGACCCCGTGCTGCTCCTGCTGCCCCAGAACGCCGGCAAGGAGGAGTACGCGCGGTACCACAAGCTGCTCGGCCTGGACCAGCCGCTCTACGTCCAGTACTGGAAGTTCGCCAGCCGCGCGATCCAGGGCGACTTCGGGAAGTCCTGGTACACGGACACCCCGGCCTTCCGCCTCGTGCTCCAGCGGATGGCGCCGACCATCTACCTGACCCTGGCCGGACTGGTGATGGCGCTGCTCATCGCGCTGCCGCTCGGCATCCTGGCAGCCCTCAAGCGGCACTCCTTCGTGGACACCCTGTGCACCATGGTGGCCGTGGCCGGACAGGCCATGCCCATCTTCTGGCTCGGCATCATGCTCATCATCATCTTCGCGGTGGGGCTCCGGGCCCTGCCGGCCTCGGGCTACGGCACCTGGCAGCACTTCCTGATGCCCGCCTTCACCCTGGGCGCCTTCCTGGCGCCGCTCACGATGCGGCTGGTGCGCTCGGGGGTCATCGAGATCATGGACATGGAGTACATCAAGACCGCCCGGGCCAAAGGCCTCGGGGAGGGGATGGTGGTCGTCAAGCACGCCTTTCGAAACGCCTGCCTTCCGGTGATCACGGTGCTCGGGCTGCAGTTCGGCCAGCTCCTGGGGGGAGCGATCATCACCGAAACCGTTTTCGCATGGCCGGGAGTGGCCACGCTCACCGTGGAGTCCATCCGCAACCAGGACTTCCCGGTGGTCCAGTGCGCCGTGGTCCTGCTGGCCCTGATCATCGTGTCCGTCAACTTCATCGTGGACATGATCGTGGGCCTGATCGACCCCCGCATCCGGGTGGGCGCGTGAAGACCGTCACGGCGGGCGGGGAGGTGGCGCTCGAGGGTATGGACACCCAGGACGGCGCGCGGAGGCTCGCCGCCCGCCGCGCCTCGCTGAGCCGGCTGTGGCGCCTCAAGTGGGGGCTGGCGGCCGCCGCCGTGATGCTGCTGATCGTCGCGAGCGCCGCGCTGGCGCCGTGGCTGGCACCCCGTAACCCGCTCGCGGTGGACATCCAGCACCGGCTGAGACCCCCGGCCTGGATGGAGGGCGGCGCGCCCACGCACCTGTTGGGAACGGACCAGGTGGGGCGCGATCTCCTCTCGCGGATGATCTACGGCGGGCGCGTCTCGCTCATCGTGGGCGTGGTGGCCGTGCTGATCTCGGCGACCATCGGCGTGCTCACGGGCCTGGCCGCCGGCTACTTCGGTCCCCGCGTGGACTGGCTCGTCATGGCGCTGGTCAACGTCATGCTGAGCTTCCCGTTCGTCCTGCTGGCCCTGGCGGTGATCGCCGTGCTCGGCCCGAGCCTCGTCAACATGATCATCGTGCTGGGCATCGCGGACTGGCCTCTGTACGTGCGCGTCATTCGTGCGGAGACGCTGTCCATCCGGGAGCGCGACTTCGTCATGGCGGGGCGGGCGCTCGGGATGAGCCACCTGCGGATCATCTTCCGCCAGATTTTTCCCAACCTGGTGTCGGTGATCGTCGTCATCGCCACGCTCCAGGTGGCGCGCGTGATCATCCTGGAGTCGTTCCTGTCGTTCCTCGGCCTGGGCGTCCAGCCGCCCACCCCGGCCTGGGGCAACATGCTAGGCGAGGGGCGGATCTACATGCTGAACTCGTGGTGGATCGCGGCCTTCCCCGGCCTGGCCATCTTCGTCACGACGCTGGCCATCAACCTCATGGGCAACGCGCTGCGCGACTGGCTCGACCCCCACATGAAGCTGTGAACCGGGCGATCCCCTCTCCCGTCAGGGAAGAGCCAGCCCAGGGGATGGCGCCCGCCGATGTGAGGCGACGGGCTCAGGTCACGACGTAGTTGAACCGCTGGGCCGCTCGAACGATGGCCGGGGTCAGCGTCGGGTCAGCCAGGGCCCGATGAAAGCTCGGGCGGCTCGCGAGCGCATCCGCGGCGCGCTCGTACAGCACGACGGCCGGTCGGTTGGCGTCCATGCTGGAGGCGTAGTACAGGCCTTCGACGGCCGGGTAGGCGTCATAGATCGCTTGCGACCATCGCCGGGCACGCGGGCGGGGACCCGAGTTGATGGCCATCGAAGCGCCGGCGCGGGTGGGCCAGGGTCCGGTCAGGTCGAGCAGGGGCACGGCGCGAACCAGCTCGCAGCAGACCAACCATGGATCGTTTCGCGACCGATCGATAGATCTGGTCTCCTGAAAGACCTCGGCAAAGCACGTGAGAATGTTTTCGGCCATGTAGAGGACTTGGCGGCTCTGCGCGCGCGGTGGTGGGAGATGATGATCGAAACGCGCCGAGGCCGGCCCATAGCCGCGTAACGCATTCCACGCCGTAGCGTGCGGGCCCCTCTGAAAATAGATCCGCCAGCAGCGCGTGCCGGCGGACAGCACGTGGTGGGCGGGGGGAAGGGCGGCGAGCCGGTCCGCCGGTGGAGGCTCCGGGAGCTTCGCCACCGACGATGGCTAGAGACCGGCGGCCAGATCGGCGACGACGCCGGGAGGATTTCCGATGCGGAGCCAGTCGAGCGGGGAGATCGGGGTCTGGCCCGCAGAGGTCAGGTCCTGGTGTGGAGAGGTGAACCACCGGTGGACGGCGACCGGGTGCAGATTCGCAGGAATTCGCGGCACCACGGTCTCGATCCCAGGAACGAGGCGGCGGCCTTGAAACTGGAACCTGGGAATACGCCAACCCTTCCCGAACTTGATGCCGTACACGGTCCGAGGCTCGCCGATGAGGCGCTGACGGATCCGGCTCGTGTTCACGCCGAGGAGAGCGGCGGCTTGCCCCACGGTGTAACTGTCGTTGAGCAGCGTCGCGTACTCGGCGGTGGCCCGGTAGAGAACGGGGGTCTCGCTGGGTCCGAGCGGACGGGGGTCGAGCCCGCCCTCCCGGAGAAGGCGCTCCTCATGCTCGGTCAACGGCGGCGGAGCGGCCGTCGCGCGACCCGCGGTCCGTGCAATCTCGGTAGCGACCACGTCGATCTCCGCGATGCGGCGTGCGAGCTCCTCGAGCTGTGTATTCGTGGCGCGCAC
Organism: Candidatus Methylomirabilota bacterium; assembly: GCA_036001065.1. Classification (NCBI taxonomy): domain Bacteria; phylum Methylomirabilota (SeqCode); species Candidatus Methylomirabilota bacterium. Next base: position 5,054 of record DASYUQ010000218.1, on the reverse strand, counting down.
GGCCGCACCCGGTCGCGCCGGAATCTTCACGAGCTTGAGGGCGAGAGACGTCGCGTCGGCCACGGCAATGAGCACTTCGTCGTTTGCGAGGGCTCCGGACCGTTTGCCGAGCACAAAGCTCGCGCCCCGGGCGGCGCCTCGCCCCGAGGTCCTGTCCGCGGCCTTGGCAAGCGCGTCGATGCCTTCAGTGAGTGGGCGCTGGCTCGCGCGTCTCTTCAAAGTCACACCCCCGGTGAGTAACGAATCCCGGTTACTGGCGTGTGTACCGGATTACTAACGAACACTAACACAGCTAGTTCTCGTTAGTCAACCGCGACTTGCGTGGTCCTGAAGGAGATCATCCCGAGGCTCGGTCGGGTGGTGACCTTCTACAACCCTGGCAACACGGTGGCCAGGGAGGCCGCCCGGCTGGGCCGCGAGGCCGCGCGACAGTTGGGCGTGCAGCTCGTCGAGCGACACTCTACGGCCCTAGCTTCCACGAGATCGGTCGCATGTCGGCGAAGCATGTCCAGCGAGCGCACCGCCCGGGAGATCGGCCTCACCATCCCGCCGCCTGTCGGCATCCGGGCGGACAGGGTGATCGAGTAACTCGCCGTCTCGGTGACCGGTGTCTGCTGAGGGGCTGCCACCATCGCGGCCGACATGAACCCCCGCGGGTCTGGGAGTTGCTCGGCCTGGGCCATCGGCCGCCCGCCTTCGGCTGCCGTCACCCGGCGGACTGAGCGGGAAGCCATGACACCGGCACGGGAGCAGAAACGGTATCTTGAGCAGGACATTGACCCGTCGCGATGGCCCTGATTAAATGATGCCGGTGGGTGTCTACGAGCAGATCAAAACGGCATTCCAGGACATCGTCGCGCCGGAGCTTCACGCGTTGCGCGGCGATGTCCGCGTCCTCGACCAGAAAGTCAGCGGTCTGGACCAGAAAATCGATGGGCTCGACGCCCGCCTGTCGATCAAGATCGACGCCCTCCGGAGCGAGACGGTCTCGCTGAAGGCGGAACTGCTCGCCGAGATCCGGCGGGTCGATACCCGGATCGACGGCATCGACCGGGAGCTGCGGACCGCAGTGGACGTCCGCGAGCGTCTCGCCGCCCTCGAAGCCCGCCGCGGTCCCTGACGACGATCGCGACGTTCTCGCCGCAAGGCGCGACGCTGCGAAGGTCATTCTTCGCGGGTCGTCGAGATGAGGCTCGATGCTCGGCGAGTATCACACTGTGGCAACGTCGGGATCGAGCGTTATCACGATGCTCCCCTTTGCGTAATGCGAGGCGTACTTATTCGGCCGAGACCGGCCAAAGTCGTACTCCGGCAAGATCTCATCAATCTTCAACCTTGCGCGGTGTCGCCGTCTAGACTGGCTTCTCCTCATAACGATCACACGCGCTCCAGTTCTTCGCGATCATAAGAGTGCGGAAAGCGCCACTCTGCGGGCCGCTCACGGTGGTGGTCGTCCATCCTCTTCACGCCAAGCGGCGGTATGGCCGAACGGCCACCAAGTCATCGTCTGCGACGGGTCGCACATCCTCGACCTTGAGAGTTACCAACGCCTCCGTTCTCCCGGCCGCCGTAACGAATTCCACCTCGAGCCCGTCAGGTTCGTACACCTGCACCACAGCACCGAGGTCTCCCCGGCGAAGACCACGCTCCGGTAGCTCCCTGTTCAACACAACAGTATCGAGAACGCGATATCTCATCTTTCACCTCCCGGGTAGGCCGTCACAAACCGCCGAAAGTCCTCGTTCACGAGCACGACCCACACGCTGATGACCTCTGCCGCGCGCCCGGTAGGGCCTTCCAGCGGGGCGTGGATCTCGTACTTCTGGCCGTATGGATTGCCCTCCGCCGCCGTAGCCTCGCGGCTCAAATGCTGAGCCCGCAGATCCGCTTCCAGCCGCTGCCATTCCCTTGCCGAATATCCCAAGCCCAAGAAGAATCCTGCCTTGAACCGACCCACCGGGTGGCGCTGCGAGAGCAGATACCCATGTAGCTTCGTCGCGTCTATAATCGCACGATCCGCGTTCGGTATCCTCACACTCGGTGGCCTTTTCCCAGCTTGTCACAAACTCCCCGATCGCACGCCATGAAACAGACCGTCGCGAACCGCAGCCGACGTCGCCGACCGCGCCGACCTCCACGTGCAGGTACCCGTCCGAGCTGATCGGGCGCCGAGGCGGCGACTTGGAAAGGCCGGCCGCCCCTAAAACCACAGCACCCGGCGGCGCAGGTCGAAGTCCGAGAGTAGCGCGCGGGCCGGGCCCTCGTGGGTCACGCTGCCGCGGTCCAGCACGTACACGCGGTCGGCCAGGGCCAGGGCCAGATCGAGGTTGTGCTCGACGAGGAGGATGGCGGTCTCGGCGCGGGCGATCGCCAGCATCCTGTTGCTCGCCGCCCGAGAGCGTCTCGGCGCGGGCCCGCCAGCGCTCGCGCAGGCGGGGGAAGTACGCGAGCACCCGCGCCTCGTCCCAGCGCCCGCGGCGATGGCTGTCGCGCCCCATCCGGCCGATGGCCAGGTTCTCGGCGACGGTCAGGTTGGGGAAAACCCGCCGCCCCTGGGGCGCCGGCCCGATCCCCAGGCGGGCGACGGGCCGTTCGCTGAGCACGAAGCTCGCCCCCCGCGCGGCGCCGCGCGCCGAGGGCCGGTCCGCCGCCTTGGGCAGTGCGTCGATGCCTTTCGCAGCGCCGGGCGGATCCTGTATCCCGCGATCCGAGATCGCGCTATGCTCACGCGGCACGCCATTCCCAGATGGGGCGTGGCGGCGCCTTGCTGGGACGACGGCGGTCAGTCGAGGGGAGCTCACGTATGAACCGAACCGTGGCCCTGGTCGCGTCTCTGCTGATGCTCGGCGCCCCATCGTTGACCGCCGCGGGTGGCAAGGAAGATGTCGGCGACGCCGAGGCCGTGTTGTGGGGCGCCCGGTCTCTCACGCTGCGTGACACCCCGGCCACCGTGCGTGATTACTTCAAGATCCTGCGTACCGTGCCTCCATCGTACAAGGTCGCCCTGGGCGAGCAGCGGATTCGCGTCTATGGCGACATTGCCATCAACACCGGGACCTATACCTTCTCGGAGATCCGCGACGGAAAGCCCATCACGCCTCCGGCGCGGTTCAGCTTCGTCTACCGGAACCACGGCGGGCGCTGGCTGATCGTCGATCACCACTCGTCTGCGGTGCCCGCGCCGCCTCAGTAGCGATTTCGGCGACGTGTCGAACTTCAACCACGCCTTCGGCGCGGAATGGTGTGAGCCCACGCGCGTACTGCCGGCAAAGCGGGCACAAAGGAGGCGCACCATGAGAAGAGGGTCACTCGCTACAGTCGCCATGTTCGGCATCATGATCCTGGCGGCGCCCGGCGTCACGGCCGAGGCCGCTGACGTCAAGGTCTTGAGCGCCGCTGCGCTGAGGCACGTGTTGAACGAGCTCGGCCCCCGCTTCGAGCGAGAGACGGGCCACAAGCTCGCGATCCAGTACGACGTGGTCGGTGTCTTGAAGCGCCAGATCGAAGGGGGCGAGCAGTTCGATGTGGCCCTCCTCACGACGCCGTTCATCGCGGATCTGGCCAAGCAGGGCAAGATCGCGGCCGGCACCTCCGCCCACATCGCCCGCTCCGGCATCGGCGTGTTCGTCCGCACGGGCGCGCCCAAGCCCGACATCAAGACGGCCGAGGCGTTCAAGCGCGCGATGCTCGGCGCGAAGTCCATCGGCTATTCGAAAGAAGGGGCGACCGCCATGTATCTGGCGACCCTGTTCGATCGCCTGGGGATTGCCGAGCCGATGAAAGCCAAGACCAAGTACCTGCCGGTGGGCCGCGCGGCCCAGAGCGTCGCCGGTGGCGAGGTCGAGCTCGCACTCGTGGTCATCAGCGCCATCGAGCCCGTGCCCGGCGCCGAGCTCCTCGGGCCGCTCCCGGCCGAGCTGCAGAGCTACGTCGGCTACACGGGGGGCATCGGGACCGCCGCCAAAGACGCGAAGGCCGGCAAGGCCCTGCTCGACTTCTTGAAAGCGCCCGCGGCCGTTCCGGTGCTCAAGGCCAAAGGCATGGAGCCCATCACGCGGTGATGGCCGTGTGCCGTTTCGAAGGCCGGCAAGACGAGGCCGCCGCTGCCGGCGGCCTCGTTTGCGAGCGCAGTCGTTCTACTGCGGCAGGCCCTCGATGGCGAAGGTGCGGAATTTGGCGTACTTCTCGCCGGTCTTCCGCAGTTCCTTGAACTCCGCTGAGTTGCGCCAGGCCTGAATCTTTTCCAGGCTGTCCCAGACCTGCACGGCGACGCGCTGTTTCGGCGGCTGCCCTTCGAAGGCCGTTACTTTCTGTCCCGCAGCCAGGAGGCGGCCGCCCATCTTCCTGATGAGCGCCTGAGCCTTCGGAGCGTACTCTTTCGTGTAGGCGTCGAGGTTCGTCACTTCGATTTCCGCGATAAAGTAGACAGGCGGCTTCGCCTGCGCGTGAAGGCTTTGGACCGTGACAGCGCCAAGCCCGAACCCGACGGCGACGGCCAACGCCACTGCCCACCGAGTTTTCACCGGTTTACCCTCCCCCGTCCAGGTTCACCGCAGCGACACCAGCCCCCGGTCAGATCCTTTGTCCCCCCTTTCGTCTCGCGCCTTCGAACCATCGACGGGCGATGCCTTCTGCGCCCGAGTCGCGCCACCCTCGGGATGCCGTTCTGGTCCGGGGTCGCCATCGCTTCGCCTCCCGCGACCACAGAGTATATCCGCGTCCGGCGGACAGCCGGTGAACCCTCAGGGAGTGTCCAGGCCAGGATGCGGTTAGGTTTCGGTGACCGGTTTCAGCCCGTCCCCCTAGAACCACAGCACGCGGCGGCGCAGGTCGAAGTCGGAGAGCAGGGCGCGGGCCGGGCCCTCGTGGGTCACGCTGCCGCGGTCCAGCACGTAGACGCGGTCGGCCAGGGCGAGGGCGAGGTCGAGGTTGTGCTCGACCAGGAGGATGGCCGTCTCGCCCCGCAGCCCCTGGACGAGCGCGAAGACCTCGCGGACGACGGCCGGCGCCAGCCCCTCGAAGGGCTCGTCGAGCAGCAGCAGCTCGACGTCGCC
>DASYUQ010000217.1 GCA_036001065.1 Candidatus Methylomirabilota bacterium | reverse complement strand
GGCCTCGCCGAGGCTCAAGTGCTCGCTCAGCATGAAGATCCAGCCGACGAGGGTGACCGGCACGAACTGGCTCGCGTGGAAGACGATGGCGTAGCCGAGGCTGGCCGGGCGAGGCACGTCGAAGATGCCGAGGGCCAGGACCACGGCGTAGTGGAAGACCCCCACGTAGCCGGGGGCGGACGGGATGCTGATGCCGAGGCCCACAAATACCAGCACCGTCCAGGCCGCGATCCAGGGCAGGTCCAGGTTCACCGCCTGCAGCATCGTCCAGGCCGCCAGCGCCGGGACCACCCACACGATCACGGTCCAGATGAGCAGTGGAAGCAGGTGACGCCGCGCCCTGATCCCCTCGAGCCCCCGGGCAAAGGTTTCAAAGATCCCGGCGACGCGACGCTCGACGCGGGGCCACCGGCGCGTGAGGCGCTCCAGCAAGCGACGGCACGTGCCCGGGGCGGCGGCCAGGAAGCCGAGCGCCGCCATCGCCGCGAAATCGATGGCGAGCAGCGCCACCGCGGTCCACTGGAACACGGGCGGCACCGGGATCAGCAGCACCAGCACGGCCAGGACGAGGACGATCACGAGGCTGTCGAGAACCCGCTCTACGATCATTGTGGCCAGCGTCGTCCACAACCCACGGGGCCAGCGCCGCGCCACCACGTACAGGCGGACGACCTCGCCCGCCCGCAGCGGGAGCAGATTGTTCGCCATGTAGCCGATCATCAGCGCGGGCACGAGGCCCGGTGGGTCCGAGCGTGGCGGGAAGAGGTACCGCCAGCGCTGCGCGCGGACCCAGAGCCCGATCGGCCCCAGGGTGGCGGCGAGCAGGGTCCACCCCCAGCGCGTTTGGCGGAGCTGCTGCCACAGCTCGCGGAGATCGACGCTGGCCAGGAGCAGGGCGAGCAGGGCGAGGCTGATGGCCGCGCCCACCAGGAGCCTGAGACGGTTCAGAGGCCGAGTTGCGCCAGGACGGCGTCGATCTTCGGAGGAACCGTGGTGGGGCGGGATGCCGACTCCAGCGCCGTGTCCGGATCTTTCAACCCGTGGCCGGTCAAGGTCAGGACGAGCGTGGAGCCGGACTCGAAGCGCCCGCCCTTCACGTTCTTGATGAGGCCGGCGACGGTCGCCGCCGAGGCCGGCTCCATGAAGATCCCTTCCTCGCGGGCGAGCAGGCGATAGGCCTGGAGAATCTCCTCGTCGGTCACGATGTCGATCCAACCTCGTGAGTCCTTGAGCGCCTCCAGCGCCGGCCCCCAGTTCGCCGGGTTGCCGATCTTGATGGCCGTGGCGACCGTCCGCGGCTCCTCGATGACGCGATTCTCGTAGATCGGCGCCGCGCCCGCCGCCTGAAAGCCGACCATGCGCGGCAGCTCTCGGGCGCGGCCGGCGCGGTGGTACTCGCGGTAGCCCCGCCAGTAGGCGGTGATGTTGCCGGCGTTGCCCACGGGGATGAGGTGGTAGTCCGGGGCGCGGCCGAGCTGATCGACCACCTCGAAGGCGGCGGTCTTCTGGCCCTCGAGCCGGAACGGGTTCACCGAGTTGACGAGGGTGACGGGGTGCTGCTCCGAGATCTGGCGGACGATCGACAGGGCCTGGTCGAAGTTGCCGTCCACCATCAGGACCTTGGCGCCGTGAATCGCCGCCTGCGAGAGCTTGCCGAGCGCGATGGCGCCCTTGGGCACCATGACGAAGGCCTTGATTCCCGCCCGCGCGGCGAAGGCGGCGGCCGACGCCGAGGTGTTGCCCGTGGACGCGCAGATGACGGCGCGCGAGCCCGCCTCCAGCGCCTTGGACATCGCCATCGTCATGCCGCGGTCCTTGAAGGAGCCGGTGGGGTTGAACCCCTCGCACTTGAGATAGATCTGCAGCCGGGGATCCGTCGCCTCGGCCAGGCGGGGCGCGGGCACCAGCGGCGTGTTGCCTTCCAGCAGCGTCACCACCGGCGTCTTGTCGGTGACGGGCAGGAACTCGCGATACCGTTCGATCACTCCCCGCCACGCCGTCATCGGCGCGCAGCCTTTCGAGCGCCGGCGGAGCCGGCGCAACCCTCCTGGGGGAGGTCTCGGAGGGGGCCGCCGAGGCCCCCTCCGATCTTCATGCGGGGCCTCCCTCCACGCGGATCATCGTGGTGGGGGCGGCCACGACGCGCAGGCGGTCGATGGCGGCCAGGGCCATCCGCATGTCCCGCTCCTGCGCCTCGTGGCTCATCATCACCACCGGCACGGCCTCGCCCGTGGCGCGCCCCTTCTGGATGACCGATGCGATGGAGATGTTGTGCTCACCCAGGATGCCGGCCACGCGCGAGAGCACGCCCGGGCGGTCCTGCGCCATCACGCGCAGGTAGTAGCAGGAGCGGATCGAGTCCATCGGGCGGAGGGGGAGCGCCGCCGGCCCCACCGAGGGCAGCTCCAGCGCCAGCGAGGGAATGCCGTGGGCGATGCGCCGCGCGATCTCGACGACGTCCGACCATACGGCGGAGGCGGTGGGCAGCTGGCCGGCGCCGCGTCCGTAGAACATGAGGTCGCCGACGGCGTCGCCGGTGAGGAAGATGGCGTTGAAGACGCCCGACACCGCGGCCAGCGGCGCCGCCGCCGGGATCATCGTGGGATGCACCCGGACCTCGACGCCGCCGTCGGCCACCTTGGCGATCGCCAGCAGCTTCACGCGGTAGCCGAGCTCGCGGGCGTAGGCGATGTCCTGCTGGGTGACGCGCGTGATGCCCTCGGTGTGGATGTCCTTGAGCTCCACGAACGTGCGGAAGGCGAGACTGACCAGGATCTGGAGCTTGTGCGCCGAGTCCATGCCCTCGATATCGAGTGTGGGGTCGGCCTCCGCGTAGCCGTGGGCCTGCGCTTCCTTCAGGACGACCGAGAAGTCGGGCCCTTCGTCGGTCATCTTCGACAGGATGTAGTTCGACGTGCCGTTGACGATGCCGAAGACCGACAGGATGCGGTTGGCGACCAGCCCTTCCTTCACCGCGCGGATGAGCGGGATGCCGCCGGCGACGGCCGCCTCGAATCCCAGCGTCACCTGGTGGCGCCGGGCCTCGTCGTACAGCTCGGCGCCGTGGTGCGCCAGCAGGGCCTTGTTCGCCGTCACCACGTGCTGGCCGGCGCCGAGGGCCCGGAGGATGAACGAGCGCGCCGGCTCCAGGCCGCCGATCAGCTCGATGACGACGGGCACGCCGGGATCGCCCAGCACGCGGTTGGCGTCGGCGGTGAGGGGGAGCCGGGCCAGATCGAGGCCTTCGCGCGGCCGGGTGAGGTCCAGGTCGGCGACGGCGGCCAGCGTGAGCCGGCAGCCCGCGCGCTCCTCCAGGAGGGCGCGCTGGGATTCGAGCAGCTTGACGACGCCCGCGCCGACAGTGCCGAGGCCCAGCAGACCGATGCGGACTTCGCTCACGTCAGCGGCCGAGGTGTTTGAGGCCGCGGAGCGCCTGTCGGATGCGCTGCTCGTTCTCCACGAGCGCGAAGCGCACGTAGCCCTCGCCGTACTCGCCGAAACCGATGCCGGGCGATATCGCGACCTTGGCCTCCTGGATGAGCAGCTTCGCGAATTCGAGCGAGCCCATCGTCCGGAACGGCTCGGGGATCGGCGCCCATACGAACATCGTGCCCTTGGGCTTGGCTACCGACCAGCCGAGCTTGTTGAGGCCGTCCACCAGGACATCGCGGCGCCGGCGGTGGACCTCGACGATGTCGGCCACCACCGACTGGTCGCCCTCCAGCGCGATGATGCCGGCGATCTGGATGGGCTGGAAGGCGCCGTAGTCGAGGTATGACTTGATGCGCGCGAGGGCGTGGATCATGCGGGCGTTGCCGCACACGAAACCCAGCCGCCAGCCGGGCATGTTGTACGACTTCGACGTGGAAAAGATCTCCACCCCCACGTCCTTGGCTCCCGGCGCCTCGAGAAACGAGGGCGGCCGGTAGCCGTCGAAGGCGAAGTCCGCGTAGGCGAAGTCGTGCACGACCAGCAGCCGGTGCTCGCGGGCGAACGCGACGACCTTCTCGAAGAACGCGCGATCCACGCATAGAGTCGTCGGGTTGTGGGGGAACGAAAGAATCAAGAGCTTTGCTTTCGGCCACGCCAGCTTCGCCGTCTCTTCGAGACGTGCGAAGAAGTCACCGTCGGGCGTGAGCGGCACGGAGCGAAGGTCGCCGTCGGCGATGACGACCGAATACGAATGGATCGGGTAGGTGGGGTTCGGAACCAGCGCGCCGTCACCCGGCTGCAGAACCGCGAGCGTCAGGTGGGCCAGACCCTCCTTGGCGCCGATCGTCACGATCGCCTCGGACTCCGGATCCAGCTCCACGCCGTACCGCTCGCGGTACCAGCGGGTGATGGCCACGCGAAGCCTCGTGATGCCCCGCGAGGCCGAGTAGCGGTGGTTCTTCGGATTCTGGGCGGCTTCGATCAGCTTGGCGACGATGTGCTTGGGCGTGCCCAGGTCGGGATTGCCCATCCCGAGGTCGATGATGTCCTCGCTGCGGGCGCGCGCCTTGGTCTTGAGGTCGTTGACGATCGCGAAGACGTAGGGGGGTAGGCGCTTGATCCGATAGAACTCGTCCATGGGCTCCTCGTGACTTCTCGGAATCATACTGCGCCGTATTCCGGGGTGTCAACAAAGCGACGATCTCACGCGGATTTACGTCACGTCACGCGGCGCACGGACCGCGAGGCTCGCTGTCAGACCGTGCCGTTTTGCGTCAAACGGGTGACGTGATTCCCGGCCCAAGTGCCGGAATGGCAGCCACAGTGCTCGTAAACGCTTGATTGTATTTACACACTGACTCGGCACGTCGCTTGCGAACCATCCCTCCCCATGGACGCCCAGCCGGAACCGTCTGCCGAAATGGCGCCATCCCCCGTTGACACTATCAGCGAACCGGTGCTACAAACCGCCCAGCCGCCGTCCCGCGCGGCCACATCCAACCAGACAACCAAACGGGTGAATCACCGCACTCAGTTCAGCCTGCTGGTCGTGCGGGGGGACGGCGTACGGGTCCTCCGGGTCAATTTTCCGCGCCGGGTGCCCACGGTCACGCTTGCGGTACTCGGCCTTTTCGTCTGCACGCTGGGCGTGCTCGTGGGCGATTGGTGGCACGTGCGGCAGCGCATGCGCGACGCGGCCGAGCTGTTCCAGCAGATCGACGAGCAGCAGGCGACCATCGACTCCGTCAATCGCCGCATGGCCCAGCTGCGCCAGGAAGTGACGAGCTGGCGCGAGATGCACGCGCGCATCTGGGAGCCGTTCGGGCCGGAGCTGGCGCCCACGAGCCGTGACAACGGCATCGGCGGCGGCCGCGCGACAGCGCCCGACCGCGCCGAGCAGACCTCTTCGGCCAGTGAGCTGGACCGCCTCACCGAGCAGGTCATGGACGAGGGACAAAGCCTCCGGGCGCTGGACAAGCTGATCGCCCGGGCCCGCAAGGCGCTGGTGGCGCTGCCCTCGCGGTGGCCCGTGCGCGGGGCCGTCAATTCCGAGTTCGGAAAGCGGCTCTCGCCCTGGACGAAAGAATCAGAGTTCCACTCCGGCATCGACATCGCGGCCGACCGCGGCACCGTCGTGCGCGCGCCCGCGTCGGCCACGGTCTTCTTCGCGGGGGCCCAGACCGACTACGGTCTGACGGTGATCCTCGACCACGGGGAAAACATCCGCACGATCTACGGTCATCTGTCGAAGATCAAGGTGCAGCAGGGTGAGCGGGTCGAGCGGGGCACCGAGCTCGGGCTCAGCGGGAACACGGGCCGCTCCTCCGGTCCGCACCTTCATTACGAAATTCTAGTGAAGGGCCAGTCCGTCAACCCCCGCGCGTACCTCTGGAACTGATCCGCTCCACCGTCCCCCCTTCGCGCCTTCTCCTCCTGGCCGGCCTGCACTCGGGATGAGTCGCCAGCCCCGGCGCCCTGGGAGCGCGCCGGAGTAAACCACCGTTCGGGCGCGGGCTTTGCCCGCGCAGCCTTTCCTGGGGGAGGCCTCGGAGGGGGCCGTAACGTCCGCCCCCTCCGACTCAGTGGCGGGCCAAGAACTCCAGGCACAGGGCGTTGAAAGCCTCGGGGCGCTCCCAGAAGTAGCCATGGGCCGCGCCGGGCAGCGTGCGGCGCGTGGCGCCGGGAATCCGCGCCGCCAGCTCCCGGGAAAAGCGCGGCGGCACCAGGATGTCCTCTTCGCCCACGCTCACCAGCGTCGGGCAGCGAATGGCGGGAAGCCGATCGAGCGTGTCGTGGGCGGCGACGGCTTCGCCCTGGCGGAGGAAGCCCGTCAGCGACTGCGGATGGGGGTTGGCGAGCGCGTTCTGGAGGATCATCTCGACGAGCTCCGGCCGCTCGTTGTAGGTGGCCGGGGCGAAGAGCCAGAGCCCGATCGTCCGGAGCGCCGCCTCGCGGCCCAGGTGGGTGCGGACCTCGCGCCATGCCGCGGTGAGCGCCTTCAGATATGCATCCGGGCGCGCCAGCGTGCAGCCCAGGTGGAGCGAACGCACGCGGCGCGGATGGTTGAGCGCCAGCTCCTGGGCGATCATCCCGCCCATCGAGACGCCGACTACGTGCGCCCGTTCGACGCCGAGCGCCTCCATGAGGCCGACGGTGTCGTCGGCCATCATGCGCGTCGTGTAGGGATGATCGGGCGCATCGGTCTGGCCCGCGCCGCGATTGTCGAATGCGATGACCCGGTACGCCTCGGCGAACGCCCGCGTCTGGAAGCCCCAGGCCCGATGATCTCCGCCGAAGCCCATGATCAGCACGAGCACCTCGCCCTCGCCCGCCTCCTCGTAATGCATCTCGATACCGTTGACCCTGATCTTGGGCATTCGTCCGCCTACGAGGTTCGCGCCGCATCGCGGCGGCGAGCGATGGAGAGCTGGGTGGCGGCGGTCAGGGGCCGGTGGTCTCCTTGGAGACCCGTTCCCTGCGAGTAGGACCACGCGACGCGGTCAGGATGGGAAGGACGAAAGGCGAGTGTCACCGCCAGGCTCGTGGTCGACGAGGAGGCCACCGGCCCCTGGCCATAGTCACGCGGGAGCCGCTACGCCGTCGCGACGCCCGTGCGCACCTGGCAGGCGACCCAGTGCCCCGGTGAGATCTGCTTGAGAACCTGGTCGTTCACCGAGCAGGACGGCACCCGGATCGGGCAGCGGGTGTGGAAGCGGCATCCCGAGGGTGGGTTGACGGGGCTGGGCACGTCGCCCTCCAGGATGATGCGCTTGCGCTTGACCGTGGGGTCGGGGATGGGCACGGCCGAGAGCAGCGCCTCCGTGTACGGGTGCTTGGGGTTGGTGTAGAGCTCCTTGGCCGGCGCGATCTCGACGATCTTGCCGAGATACATGACGGCCACCCGCGTCGAGATGTGCTCGACGACCGAGAGGTCGTGGGCGATGAACAGGTAGGTGAGGCCGAACTTCGCCTGGAGCTCCTCCAACAAATTGATGATCTGGGCCTGGATGGACACGTCCAGCGCCGACACCGGTTCGTCGGCCACGATGAGCTTCGGGCTCACCGCCAGCGCCCGCGCGATCCCGATCCGCTGCCGCTGTCCCCCCGAGAACTCGTGAGGGTATCGCCGGAGGTGCTCGGCGGACAGCCCGACCGTTTCCAGCAGGTGCACGACCCGCTCCTCGCGCTGCTTCCGGTTCGGGGCCAGCTTATGGATGATGAGGGCCTCGCCGATGATCGAGCCCACCGTCATGCGCGGGTTCAGCGAGGCGTACGGGTCCTGGAAGATGATCTGCATCTCCTTCCGGAGCGCCCGCAGCGACCGCTTGTCCAGCGTGGTCACGTTCTTGTCCTGAAACCACACCTCGCCCGAGGTGGCCTCGATGAGGCGCAGGATCGTCCGGCCGGTGGTGGACTTGCCGCACCCGGACTCGCCGACCAGGCCGAGCGTCTCCCCGGCCATGATCTCGAACGACACGTCGTCCACCGCGTGCACTCGCGCCACCTCGCGCGAGAAGAGCCCGCCGCGGATCGGGAAGTACTTCTTGAGGTTCTTCACTCGGAGCAGCGCTTGTGGCATCGCGGGCCTCAGTAGAGGAAGCAGGCCACCTTGTGGCCGGGCCGGACTTCCTTGAGCGGCGGCGTGTTCTCGAAGTGCATCGGCTTGGCGAAGGCGCAGCGCGGCGCGAAGCGGCAGCCAGGCTTGACCTCCCCGCGCAGCGTGGGCACCGTGCCCGGGATCGTGTCGAGCTTGCGCCTCTCCGTCGCCGCCAGGTCGATGCGCGGAATCGAGCGGAGCAGGCCCTGGGTGTAGGGGTGGAGCGGCTCCTTGAACAGCTCCACCACCGGCGCCTCCTCGACCACCTGGGCGGCGTACATGACGACCACGCGCTGCGCCGTCTCCGCGATGACGCCCATGTCGTGGGTGATCAGCATCACCGCCATGTTGAACTTCACCTTCAGTTCGTTGAGGAGCTCCAGGATCTGGGCCTGGATGGTGACGTCGAGCGCCGTCGTGGGCTCGTCCGCGATCAGCAGTTTGGGGTTGCACGACAGCGCCATGGCGATCATCACGCGCTGGCGCATGCCGCCCGAGAGCTGGTGCGGGTACTCGCGCGCCCGGCGGTCGGGGTTCGGCATGTGCACGAGGCGCAGCATCTCGACCGCGCGGTTCATCGCCTCGCGGCGGTTCAGCCCCTCGTGGAGCCGGAGGGCCTCGGCGATCTGCTCGCCCACGGTGAAGACCGGGTTGAGCGAGGTCATCGGCTCCTGGAAGATCATCGAGATCTCCTTGCCCCGGATCTTCCGCATCTCCCGGGGCGGGAGGCCGAGGAGATCGCGCCCGTTGTAGAGGATCTGGCCGCTCACGATGCGGCCCGGCGGCTGGGCGATCAGGCGCATGATGGACAGCGCCGTCACGCTCTTGCCGCAGCCCGACTCGCCGACCATGCCCAGCGTCTCGCCCCGGTCGATGTGGAAGTCGATGTCGTCGACGGCGCGGACCACGCCCTCGTCGGTGAAGAAGTGCGTCC
>DASYUQ010000216.1 GCA_036001065.1 Candidatus Methylomirabilota bacterium | reverse complement strand
CCCCGGTGATGACGGTGAGACGGTCGTGGGGAATCTCGAGCGAGATGTTCTTGAGGTTGTTCTGTCGGGCTCCTTCGATGAGGAGTCCCAGGGGGCGCGGCATCCGGGAAATCCTCCTGAGGTCGATATCTTACTGGAAGTGCTATGATGGCGCCACATGGCCAACCGCATTCAGGTGGCGGTGGTTGACGACGATCCTGAGGTCCGCTCCCTGCTCCACCGGGTGCTCGGCAAGAGCGGGTTCACCACCGCCGAGGCGACCTCCGGCGCCGAGGCGATGGCGCTGCTCGGTCGCCAGGCCTTCGACGTCGCGCTGGTCGACATCAAGCTGCCCGATGCCTCCGGACTCGACATTCTGCGCTGGGCGCGCGAGTCCGAGGTCGACTCCGAGTTCATCGTGCTGACCGGGAACGCCGACGTAGAGACCGCCGTGGAGGCGATGCGCCTGGGCGCCTACGACTTCGTCACCAAGCCGTGGCGCAACGCCGAGCTGGTCGAGATCATCGGCAAGGCCGCCGAGAAGAAGACGCTGCGCCGCGAGAACTCGGCCCTCAAAGAGGTGATGACCCGGCGTGACGGCATGCCCCAAGTCATCGGCCAGACGCCCGAGATGCAGGAGCTCGCCTCGATGATCGGGCGGGTGGCGGCCAGCGACAGCCCCGTGCTCGTCCAGGGCGAGAGTGGCACCGGCAAGGAATTGGTGGCCCGCACCATCCACCTCAAGAGCCGGCGGGCCGGACGGCCGTTCGTCTCGGTCAACTGCGGCGCGCTGCCGGACACACTGCTGGAGACGGAGCTGTTCGGCCACAAGCGCGGCGCGTTCACCGGCGCCGTCGCCTCCCGGGTGGGGCTGTTCGAGGCGGCCGACGGCGGAACGCTTTTCCTGGACGAGATCGGCGAGATGTCGCCGGCCATGCAGGTGCGGCTGCTGCGCGTGCTCGACTCGGGCGAAGTGCGCCGGGTCGGGGAGGAGCGCGCCTTCCATGTCGACGTGCGCATCGTGGCCGCCACCAACAAGGACCTCAGCCGCGAGGCCGCCGAGGGGCGGTTCCGCTGGGATCTCTTCTACCGCGTGAGCACGATCACGGTCCCGGTGCCGCCGCTGCGCCGCCGCCGGTCCGACATCCCGCTGCTGGTCCAGTACTTCGCCGCGCCGGGGGCCCGGGGCGGCAAGACGCTGCGGTTCTCGGCGGGAGCCATGGAGCGGCTCATGCAGTACGACTGGCCCGGCAACATCCGCGAGCTCCGCAATCTGATCGAGCGCCTGCTCATCCTCCACGAGGGGGACGAGGTGCAGGTGGGCGGCCTGCCGACGGAGCTGGCCTCGGCCCCGCGCGTGACCGCCGAGCCGGTCGACGCGACGCTCGTATCGCTCCAGGATATGGAGCGCCGTCACGTCGAGCGCGTGCTGCAGGCGACGGGCTGGAACAAGGCGCAGGCCGCCCGCGTGCTCGACGTCGACATCAAGACGCTGAACAAGAAGATCCGCGATTTCGGGCTGACCCGCTCCGCCTAAATTCGTCAGGGAGAAACTCCCGGCGCCAGGGACGTTCTCCTACCCGCGCGAACTTCACCCTTTCCCAATCCCTGTAATATCCTGCCGTTAGAGGGTCCGCGGCTGTGGCACCTGAGTTGCCTAAGACATCCGCATCATGGATGTGATCAGGCCGCGCCCGAAAGCCGCGATCGACATGCCGCAGCAGCCGCTCAAGTCCCGGGCTTCCGGGATCACGCTGTGGCGCCCGGAAATCCTCCTGGCCAAGACGATGACGCCCGGCGCCTGGCGCCCACGCGTCCTGATCGCCGAGCCGGCCCTCCGTCCCGAGGCCGTGAGGGCGCAGATCGAGGCGACGGGGTCGGCGCTGGCCTCGCTGGCCGAGGCGCGCCTGATCCTCACCTCCCGGGCCGCGGCGACGGAGGCCGGCGCGATGGAGGCGGACTCCGATCGCGGGCGCGTGGCAGCGATGATCGAGGCCTACCGGGTCAAGACGGCGCTCGACGACGTCTTGCGGGGGACGCTGCGCCAAGTGACTGCGCTCATGGAGGAACGGGGGCTCAGATGAACGGCATCCTGATCGACTCGAACGTCTACTATCTCCCCAGGCCGGAGTCGCCAGCGCCGGCGTCCGTCGAGCCCGAGTGGCCGACCCTCTGGAGCCGCCTACAGACCGCGTGGTGGCGCCTGCGACTGGCCGTCGCGGAGGTGCGAGGGATTCTCCGCCGCCCGCGCTACCGCCTGGCCCCCGGCGATTACGGGGCGCTCTTCGAGGACGCGGTGGAGCTGATCGTGCCGTCCCGGCCCCGCCGGGCTCGGCCGGCCCGGGTCATCGACTTCGAATCGGCGCGGCTCCGCCTGCGCCCGGTGCCGAGGGACTGAAGAGGGGCTGGCACTGAAGTGGCCGCCGCCACCACTCGCCCGCGGATTCTGCTCGTCGACGACGAGGCCGACGTGCAGGACGTCGTCGCCGAGCTGCTGACCGGGGTCGGCTACGACGTCGATGCCGTCGCCTCCGGCGAGGACGCCCTGGATGCGGTGGCGTGCTGCCCCTACGACCTGGTGATCTCGGATCTGCGCCTGCCCGGGTGCTCGGGCACGACGCTCAACGGGGAGATCGCCCGCCGGCATCCGAGGCTGGCCAATCGCATCATCCTCCTGACCGGCGAGCTGGACGACCCGGCCGGTTCGCTGCCGGTGATCCGCAAGCCGTTCAGCGTCGGCGACGTGCTGCACGTCGTGGCGGCGCACCTGGCCACCGCCTAGTGCCGTTCCAACTATTCGCGCCTAGGAAGGCACCGTGTACGTCGTTCGTGGACAGATTTAGTATCAACAAGTTGGAACGGCACTAGTCCCTCCGACCGCGGTCCGCATCGGTTGACAGCCGCCTTCCCTCGTGGCTACAATCCCGTCTGCTGTTTTTGAGAATCATTCCTAAAAAGACGATGAGGCCGATACGACCGCACGCCGCCGACGCTGCCGTCCGGACGCGGGACACTCTGCGCGCGCGGGGGCTGCGTCTGACCGAGCCCCGCCGGATCATCCTCGACGTGGTGCGAGCCACCGACGCCCACCCGTCGGCGGCCCTGGTGTATCGCCTCGTGCGGCGCCGGCTGCCGGGGGTGAGCCTGGCGACCGTCTACCGGAATCTGAGGGTGCTCGCCGCCCAGGGGCTGCTGACGGAGCGGCCCGATGTGGCGGGCATGCGGTTCGATGGCAAGACGGCGGCGCACGATCACTTCACGTGCGTGGTCTGCGGGCGCATCTACGACGTGCCGCCGCGGGCGGGCGGCGGGGTGCGCCGGGCTCTACGCTCGACCACGGGCTTCGAGGTGCTCGATCACCGCATCGAGTTCTACGGCCGCTGCGCCCGCTGTCGCGCGGGCGGCGGCTCATCCGGAAACCCATCACCGACAAGGAGGACATATGCCCGGCAAAGGCCTCAATGGGACTAAGAGCCTCGAGAACCTGAAGGAAGCGTTCGCCGGCGAGTCACAGGCGAACCGACGCTACCTCTACTTCGCGCGGGTCGCCGACATCGAAGGGTTCCCCGACATCGCGGGCCTCTTCAAGGACACCGCCGACGCGGAGACCGGCCACGCCTTCGGCCACCTCGACTTCCTCAGGCAGGTGGGCGACCCGGTCACCAGCGTGCCGTTCGGCAGGACCGAGCTGAATCTGAAGTCGGCCGTCGAGGGCGAGACCTACGAGTACACCCAGATGTATCCGGGCATGGCCAAGACCGCCCGCGAAGAGGGATTTCCCGAGGTGGCGGAATGGTTCGAGACCCTCGCCAAGGCGGAGAAGTCGCACGCGGGGCGTTTCAGCAAAGGGCTGAAGCAGGTCGCCGGCAAGGAGCCCGCGGAGGCGATCTGAAGCGTCCGGGCGCCGGGCGGCCCTCGTCGACCACGCCGGCGACCTCCCGCGCGCTGCGCTGTCCGCGCGGTGTTGACACGGTGCCCAGAAGCTACGGGTCTCCGAGGGCCGCCCGCCGCCCGCACGCGTCAGTCGCCTCTCGTTATTCAGCATGAGCAAGCTGGATATCCGGTCGGCGGAGTTCTGGGATCTTTCGAAGGTCGAGGGCGAGTTCCGGCGGGTCGCCGACATCTGCAACGGCTGCCGGCGGTGTCTGCCGCTCTGCCCGTCCTTCAAGGTCCTCTTCGACCGCCTGGACGTGGAGGCGGTGGACGGCGACGCCGAGAAGCTGCCGAAGCGTGACCTCAAGGAGGTCGTCGACCTCTGCTACCAGTGCAAGCTCTGCTTCAACCACTGTCCGTACACGCCGCCGCACCGCTGGGAGGTGGATTTCCCGCGGCTCATGCTCCGGGCCCGCGCCGCCGAGGCGCGCCGGAGCGGCGTCACCCGCCAGGACCGCATCCTGGGAAACACCGCCCTGGTGGGCAGGCTCGGCAGCCTGACGGCGCCGCTCAGCAACTGGATGGCCCAGTGGAGCGCCCACCGCGCTCTGCTGCAGGCCATCACGGGGATCCACAAGGCTCGCCGCCTCCCGCGCTTCCACCGCCGGACGTTCAGCCGCTGGTTCCGGTCCCGCCCCCCCGGGGGCGCCGGCGGGCGCGAGCTGAAGGTGGCGTTCTTCGCGACGTGCACCGTCGAATACCAGGACCCGGCGGTGGGACGCGCGGCGGTCCAGGTCCTCGAGCGCAACCGAGTCGACGTCAGCCTGCCCGACCAGCGCTGCTGCGGCATGCCCTATCTCGACGGCGGGGCGATGGATGAGGCACGCGCGCTCATCCGCGACAACGTGCGGACGCTCGCCGCCGCCGTGCGCGAGGGGCGCGAGATCGTCGTGCCGGGCCCGACCTGCAGCTACATGCTCAAGCAGGAGTACCCGTGGCTCGACGGCTCCGAGGAGGCGAAGCTCGTCGCGTCGCACACGCGCGACCTCTTCGAGTACCTGGCCCAGCTCGCCGCGGCCGGCCACCTGGACACCGGCTTCCAGCGGCCGGCCGGCCCGATCGCCTACCACGTGCCTTGCCACCTCCGGGCGCAGAACATGGGCACCAAGTCGGCGGACGTGCTGCGCCGGATCCCCGGCACCGAGGTGACGTGCATCGAGCGCTGCTCGGCGGTGGACGGGACGTGGGGGCTCAAGAAGGAGTACTACGAGCTGTCGCTCAAGCTCGCCCGGCCGCTCTTCGACGCCATCGCCGTTACCGGCGCCGCGACCTGCGCCACGGACTGCCCGCTGGCCGCGCTGCAGATCGCCGAGGGCACCGGCCGGACGCCGCGACACCCGATCCAGATCCTGGCCGCGGCCTACGGGATCGACGCGGAGCCATGAACCCGCTCACGGTCGCCGACATCCTCAATCTCCACGAGTACGAGAAGGTCCGCGAGGAGCACCGGCGGGCCATCATCGCGCTGAAGGCGGTGCGGCGCGTCCCGGTCGGTCGGTACCTCTCCTTCGTGTTCGAGAACCGGGAGACGGTCTCCTTCCAGATCCAGGAGATGTGCCGGACCGAGCGCATCGTCGACGAAGCCCGGATCGCCGAGGAGGTCGGGGTCTACAACGCACTGCTGCCGGGACCCGGGGACCTGGCTGCGACCATGATGATCGAGATCACCGAGCCGCCGCAGATCAAACCGATCCTCGACAGGCTGCTGGGCATCGACACCCGTGACTACGTGCGGATGGAGGTAGGCCCCCACACGATCGTGGGCGTCTTCGAGGCCGGGCACTCTGACGAGGAGCGCGGCAAGATCAGCGCGGTCCACTTCGTCCGCTTCCCGCTCCCGCCCGAGGCCCGGCGCATCTTCGGCCAGGCCCAGGTCGCGCTGGTGGTCGATCACCCCAAGGAGCGCGCGCGTACGGTCCTCTCCGAGGAGACCACGCGCAGCCTGGCCCGGGACCTCGAGTGAGGTCCGCCGGTGGGGTGGTCCTGCTGGCGGCGCTCGCCCTCGCGCTGGCCGCGGTCGGCTGCACGGAATCCGCGCCGAAGAACCCGCTGGCCCAGCGCGGGCGGCAGGTCTACCTCGCTCAGTGCACGCAGTGCCACGCGACCGATCCCGGGCAGGCCGGCCCCGTGGGACCATCCCTGAAGGGGGCCTCGCGCGAGCTGCTGGAGGCGAAGATCCTCAGGGGAAGCTACCCGGCCGGCTACCGGCCGAAACGCTCGACGTCGATCATGCCGCCGCAGCCGGCGGTCGCCTCGGACATCCCCGCCCTCGCCGAATACTTGAAAGACTAGTGCCGTTCCAACTATTCGCGCCTAGGAAGGCACCGTGTACGTCGTTCGTGGACAGGTTTAGTATCAACAAGTTGGAACGGCACTAGCAGCGCCGATGGCCCGGCGATGGTCACCGGGCCATCGGCGGTTCCTTGCGCGCGCGCCGCGCGCCTAGCGCATCATCGCCGCCAGCAGGAAGTACAGGATCGCGGTGAGGATGAAACCGCTCCAGAACGTGCCCTTCAGGGTACTGAGCATCTTCTTGCCGGCGCCGGTGGTCCCGACGAGGGCGTTCACCTCGGCGGCGGCGACGACGATGGCCAGCAGGATGAAGGCGCCGATCTTGGCCCCGCGCGTGGTCGGGTCGGCCATCGCGAGATGGGCGGCGGCGCCCATGAAGAAGAGCATCGGGATCGAGAGCAACGTGTTGGTCCGCGACGCGAACCCCGAGCGCTGGCCCCGGGCGGCAGCTTCGGCGATGGCCTGCCCGCCCTTGGCGACCTGCGTCGCGGAGGCGATGACCACCTTCTGGGCGGGCCAGATGATGAACCACACGTTGAACCACATCGCGGTGCCCAGGATACCGCCGAAGAAGATCTTCCACCCGTAAGCGCTCGCGAAGAACTCGCGCGCGCCGCCGTACTGGGCGAACATCTTGTGCAGGACGATCAACCACCCCGTGAGGAAGGTGAACATCGCGCCCCAGCGGAACCACCAGAGCGCGCGGCCGACGAGGCTGCCGGCGATCATGCCGGTCCGGACGGGCGCCTCCGCCGTGGCGAAGAACGGGGTCTGGACGAAGTTGAAGTAGTAAAGCATCCCGATCCAGGTGATTCCGGCGAGAAAGTGAAACCATCGGAGCAGGAACAGCCAGCCTTCTCCACTGAACAGCGCCATATCCGTGCCCCCCTAGCCGCGTGGTGGACTACTGGTCGTGGTGGTCTTCTTCCTCGTCCTTTCCCTCGTCCTCGATCTCCTCGTCGATCAGGGTTTCTTCGTCCTCCTCGAGCTCGTCTTCGTCATCGAGCTCATCGTCCTCGAAGTCTTCGTCGAACTCGTCCTCGTCGTCCAACTCGTCCTCCTCGAGCTCGTCGTCCTCCTCCTCTTCGTCCCCGTTCGGGTTCGGTTGATGGAGTTCGGCGGCGGAATCCCAGGAGTGTGTCCGGAACTGCATGTGAAGGTTCCTCCGAGCCGTGCCCGGCCTGCCTGTAGCTTGAGTCGCTACCGTTGGGATGCTCGAGCCCGGATTATAGCAAAACGTCTCACCTGTCCAGTCCATTTCGCCCGTAAACGGCGGCTACTTTCCGACGACGACCGCCTCGCCGCCAGCGGCGAGCGGCGTCGGCCGTGGAGGCGGTTCGGGGATGTTTTCGGGCGCGTCGGTCGGAGTTGCGGTACACTCACAACGCTGGTTGTTGCCCTGCTCACGGCGGTGTAGCTCAGCGGCAGAGCAGGGGTCTCATAAGCCCCGTGTCGGAGGTTCAATTCCTCCCACCGCCACCAACTTCCTTCGGGCGAAGAACGAAGGGGCCGGCCTGGGTGGCCGAGCCCCTCGTCGGAATTCCGGTGTTCAGCTGGACCTAGGAGGCTTGGGTCATTCGTTGCTGCTCCAGCCACCGGTCCAATTCACGTTCAGCCTCTTCACGGCTGTGGCCATACCGCTCCTGGATCTTCCCGATCAGCATCTCGACGTTGCCCTGGGCCTGCTCGACATCGTCATCGGTGAGCTTGCCCCACTGCGTGCGGACCTTTCCCTTGAGCTGCATCCATTGACCCTTGAGGGTGTCTCGGTTCACGGTTCACTCCTTTCCGGCGCCACGGTCTCGGGCGCGCCCCACTCACGCGGCTGGCGGTACACGCCCTCGCACCATGTGCACCACGACGAGCACAATGCCGACCACGAACAGGATCCAGGCGATCTGCCCCGCGACCTCGGCCACGCCGGCCACCCCGAGGGCACCGGCAATCAGGCCGACGATCAAGAACACGAGCGCGTAGTACAGCATGTGAGCCTCCTGGAAACACGATTGCGGCTCTGGTGGACGCTACGCTTGGAGCAGCAGGTAGCGTGCCAGGGCGAACGGGGTTGCGCCGGGGAGCCGTTCTCGCCGAGATTCGACCGCCAGGAAAGAGTTACACTGGGTGGCCTCGCCGCGGCTGACCGGCTCGCCCCGAGCGAGGCAGGCCCGGGCGCGGCTGGAGAGGACCTTGACGTCTCAAACCCTCTCGACATACGTTCGGCGCTGCCGGGAGCCCAGACCGGCGAAAAGGAGCCTGCAGATGCCACGAAGGACCCAGCAGGCCGGCCGGGTCGACTGAACATGGCCGTCGTACCCAAGAAAATTCTCATCGTCGATGACGACCCGGTGATCGTGGAGACCCTGACGGCGATCCTGCGGGACTCCTGGGAGACCTACATTGTGGACCGAGCCGCCAACGGCTCTGACGCGCTGGCGGCCATCGCCTCCGAGCGTCCGGATCTCGTTCTGCTCGACGTTGCCCTGCCGGACATCAACGGCTTGGAGGTTCTCCGGCGGGTCCGCTCGATTGATCCAAGCCTTCCCGTCATCATGATTACCGGGATGGCGGACCGCACCGCCTTCTCGGAGGCCATGAGAAGTGGCGCCTTCGGCTACATCCCCAAGCCGTTCGACATCCGGCAGATCGAGCCCGTCGTCGCCATGGCGCTGGAGAGATCACAGTCGACCGGTCGATGAGGACCAGGCGCGGCTCCGCCCCTTGAGCGACATGGCAGCCTCAGCGAAGCGGATCCTGATCGTCGATGACGAGCGAGAGGTGGCCGAGGCGCTGAGCGAGTATCTCGCCGTCCGGGGGTACGCGGTGGAGACCGCCGCCGACGGCCCCGAGGCGCTCGCCGCCGTGCGGCGGGCTCGACCCGATCTGGTCCTGCTCGCCAAGCCCTTTGCGTACGAGCAGCTCGGCCGGGTGGTGAGAGCGGCCATGTCGCGCCCCGGTGGGCCCCCTCCGTCTTGAGGAGCGCGCCGTCGATCTCTGCTACACTTTTCGTCCGTGAACAGCGCCCGGGGTGACACTCTGGTCCGGAACGGGCCGGTCGAGGCCGAGGCCCTGGGCGGGGCGGGCGTCAACGAGGGGGGCGAAATGAGCGACACCGCGGACATCGTCGTGCGCCACGACGGCCCCCTCGCCACGGTGGTGTTCAACCGGCCGAAGGTCCGCAACGCGATCAGCCTCGGCATGTGGGCCGAGATCGCGCGCGTGACAGACGGCATTGCCAAGGACGATTCCATCCGCGCCATCGTGTATCGCGGGGCGGGGATGGAGGCGTTCGCGTCCGGCGCCGACATCTCCGAGTTCGAGGAGCAGCGCAAGGACACCGAGTCGACGCTTCGCTACAACGCCCAGACCAGCGCCGCCTACGCGGCGATCCGCGGGTGCCCCCAGGCGACCGTGGCGATGATCCACGGCTTCTGCATGGGCGGCGGGATGGGCATCGCGATGGCGTGCGACCTGCGCTTCGCCGCCCAGGGGGCGAAGTTCGGCATTCCCGCGGCGCGCCTGAGCATCCTCTACGGGGCCGACGCCGTGCGCCAGCTGATCGACCTGGCGGGGCCGGCCTACGCCAAGGACATCCTCTACTCGGCCCGAACCGTGAGCGATCGTGAGGCCCTGGCGATGGGCTTGATCCAGCGGCTGCTGCCCGCGGCCGAGCTGGAGTCCTACACCTACGACTACCTGCGGCAGGTGGCGGACAACGCGCCGCTCTCGGTGCAGGGCGCGAAGATGACCGTGGAGGCGCATCTGGCCGGCATGACCGAAGTGCACCGCCAGCGGCTGCGCGAGCTGCAGCTGGAGGCGTTCGAGAGCGAGGACTACAGGGAGGGAACGCGGGCGTTCCTCGAAAAGCGCCCGCCCCGGTTCCAGGGCCGGTAGTGCGCTTCGCCTTCCTCACCTCCACCCCCTTGAGCCCGACCGAGGGGAGCGGGACCTTCGTCGCGCTCGCCGGGCTCGTCCGCGGGCTCGCCCGACTGGGCCACGACGTCGGCGTCCGCTCCCTCCGCCTGCGCACCCGCTTTCACACCCTGGACCGCTGGCTGTACAACGCCGCCGTGGCCCTGGCGCCGCCGGCCGCCGACGTGGTAGTCGGCGTGGACCTGGACGGGTTTCTCTGGGCGCGCCGGGCGCGGCGCGCCCCATTCGTGGTCGCCCTCAAGGGCGTGATCGCCGACGAGCTTAGGAACGAGCAAGGCTGGATCCGGGCGCTCCTCAGCGTCCAGGCACGGTGGGAGGGCGCCAATTGCCGCCGGGCCGATCGGGTCGTCGTCCCCAGCCGCTACTCGGCGGGCGTGGCCGCCGAGGCCTACGCCATCCCGCAGGAAAAGATCGCCGTCGTCCCCGAGCCGATCGACCTCGCCGAGTGGCGGGGACGCTTCGCTGAGTCCCGGCGCGGGCCGGTGACGCGCCCCACGGTGCTCGCGGTGGCGCGCATGTACCCGCGCAAGCGACTCTCCGATCTGCTCCAGGCGGCGGTCCTTCTCCGCGAGCGAATCCCGCGGGTCCAGGTGCGCATCGTAGGAGAAGGGCCGGAGTCCGCGCGGCTGCGCGACCTCCACGCGCGCCTGGGTTTAGGCGACGCCGTGATTTTTCTCGGCGAGATTTCGCGCGACGCCCTGGCCGTAGAATATATGGGAGCGCACTGCTTCTGCCTACCCAGCGTGCAGGAGGGGTTCGGTCTGGTCTTCGCGGAAGCCATGGCGGCGGGGCTCCCGGTGGTGGCGTGTCGCGCCGGGGCCGTGCCGGAGGTCGTCGCCGATCGCCGTACCGGGCTGCTGGTCAACCCGCGGAGCCCCGAGGAGCTGGCGATGGCGCTGGAGACGCTGCTGGCGAACGAGGGGTTGCGCAAGGATCTGGGCGAGGAGGGCAGGCGACGCGTGGAAGCGTTCGACCTGGTGCGCGTGGCGGCGCGCTTCGTGGGAGAACTCCCGCGATGAGTGGACCGGCCTACAGCACGCGGCGGTTCACGTTCTCGGCCGGCCACCGCTACTGGGTGGAGGGCTGGTCGGACGCGGAGAACGACCGCGTCTTCGGGCGGCTCACCGTGCCCCACGGCCACAACTACACCGCCGAGGTGACGATCCGGGGACCGATCGACGAGCGCACGGGGATGGTCATCGACCTCTCCGAGCTCAAGCGCATCGTCGGCGAGACGGTCGTCGAGCGCTTCGATCACGCCAACCTGAACGCCGACGCCTTGTTCCGCGGGCGCGTTCCCACCACCGAGAACCTCGCGGTGGCGATCTGGGAGCTGCTGGCGCCCAAGCTCGGGCCTGACCGGCTGTGGCGGGTGCGGGTGTGGGAGGATCCGACGCTGTACGTCGACTACTTCGGTGACTAGCCCGATGGAGCTGACGCGGGTCTATCACTTCAGCGCGGGCCACCGGCTGGAGAACCCGGCACTCGGTCGGGAGGAGAACGCGCGCCTGTACGGCCCCTGTGCGCGGGAACACGGCCACAACTACTACCTGGAGGTGACGGTGGCCGGCGCCCCGGACCCGACCACCGGGATGCTGGTCGACGTCGCAGGCTTGGACGAGGTCGTCGGGCGCGCGCTGGTCGAGCGCGTCGATCACCGGGCGCTCGAGGGCGTGCCCGAACTCGTCGACGTCATCACCACGGGGGAGAGCCTCGCGCGCGCCTTCTGGCGGATCCTGGCCGGAACGCTGGCGCCGGGAGCGCTCCGGCAGATCGCCGTCGTCGAAACTGCGAAGAACCGGTTCGAATACCGGGGCGAGGATCTATGAGCGAGTCCCCAGGTGCGATCGCGCGACTGGTCGAGCAGCTGCTGAAAGAGCTGGGGGAGGACGCCTTCCGGGAGGGGCTGGAGCGCACGCCCGACCGCGTGGAGAAGGCGCTGCGGTATCTGACGGGCGGCTACCGCATGAAGGTCGAGGACATCCTCAACGACGCGCTCTTCGTCGAGGAGTACGACGAGATGGTCGTCGTGAAGGACATCGACGTCTTCAGTTTGTGCGTGCCGAGCAAGCAGGTTGTGAATGCGGTCGACGGGGCGAAGCAGGCGCGCCGAGTGCGCCCAGGTGACCGCCTCTGGACGCTGCACCAGGGCTTCTTGAAGCTGACTATCGTCGCGAACGTGTCTTCGCACAAGACCCGGGACATCGTGGAGGTCAGGACCCAGCACGGGGCGATCCGCCTCACCCCCGACCACCCGGTCATGACGGAGTCGGGTTGGCGGGAGGCTCAGGATCTTAAGCCTGGGGCGCGTGTGGAATGGATCAACCCGAGATCCCTCTGCCGACGACCCATTCAACCGAAGCCCGGATACGCCGCAGGATACGTCCTGGGCGCCACCGCCGCGGATGGTAGCATCCAGGACGGGCGCCGGATCGCTCTCGTCGTGAAGAGTGAGCAGTTTGCCGAGAAGTACGCGGCAATGGTGGCCGAGGCGCTTCCGGGGCTGAAGCCTGCCATTGAGCGAGTAAAGGTCCCGTCCGGATTCCTCAAGACGCAACTTCCGATGTGTCGTGTGCGTACCGTGTCTCGCGCGATGGGCGAGAAGCTGTGCCGGTGGCTCGGAGTGCCTGAGAACGGGTCGCGGAGCAAGACGACGCGGTTCGAGTTCCCCAGGGTCGTGACGTCGTCCAGGGAGATGATGCAGGGGTTCTTGGACGGCTACTGCGACGGCGACGGGTACGCCATAAAGCAGGGGCGGTTCATCATCAGCGCAAACCTGGATTTTTTGGGCGCTCTTGGCCGGTACCTCCAGACGCCGGTCGCGAGGACCGGGACTGCCGATTGCGGGAAAATCTATGTTTCTGACCGGTGGGCTCAGGCCGGCTGGTACGGCAAGCACGGGTTCCGTCAACAGAGCAAGTTTTATGTTCCCATCGATAGCACCTACACAACGGTCCTCGACGTGCGGCGTCTGGCGCGGGCGAAGAAGCCCCATACCGTCTACAGTTTCAAGTGTGAGCCGTATCCCACCTTCCTGGTCGGCGGTCACCTCACGCACAACTGTGAGCACCACCTCCTCCCATTCTTCGGCAAGTGCCATGTGGCCTACATGCCGCGGAAGAAGATCGTGGGTCTGTCCAAGATCCCCCGGCTGGTGGAGATGTACGGCCGCCGGCTCCAGGTGCAGGAGCGGCTCACCACGCAGATCGCCACCACCCTCAACGAGGTGCTCCAGCCCCGGGGGGTCGCGGTGGTGATGGAGGCCGTCCATCTCTGCATGGTCATGCGAGGCGTGGAGAAGCAGAACTCCAAGGCCGTGACCTCAGCCATGCTGGGGGCGTTCCGCGACCGGCCGGAGACCCGGGCCGAATTCATGGAGCTGATCAAGGCCCGCGGCGGGCTTCAGATTTGAGCGCGCTGAGCGGGCAGGTGGCGATCGTCACCGGCGCCGGCCGGGGCATCGGCCGGGCGGTGGCGGGCGCGTTGGCCCGCGAGGGGGCCGCGGTGGCGCTGGCGGCGCGAACGCGGGCCGAGCTGGCGGCGGTGGCCGCCGAGATCCGGGAGGCCGGCGGCCGCGCGCTGGCCCTGCCAACCGACGTGACGCAGGACGCTGCCGTGGAGGCGCTCGTCGAGCAGACGCTGGGCGAGCTGGGACGGCTCGACATCCTGGTCACGGCCGCCGGCGTCGCCTCGTTCGGGCCGGTGGTGGGCGCCAAGCCGACGGATTGGGACCCGATGCTCGCCGTGAATCTGCGCGCGGTGATGGTGTGCTGCCGCGCGGCGCTGGCCCCGATGGTGCGCCAGCGCCGGGGGACGATCGTGAATATCGCCTCGGTGGCCGCCTCGCGGGCCATGCCGGGCGCGGCGGCCTACTCCGCCACCAAGGCCGGCGTGGTGGGCTTCAGCCGCGTCCTGGCCGAGGAGCTCCGGGGCGAAGGGGTGCGCGTGGGCGTGCTGCTGCCGGGTGCCGTGGCCACGCCGCTGTGGGACACGATTCCCAACGCGCCCGAGCGGAGCCGCATGCTGACCCCCGACGACGTGGCGCGCGCGGCGCTGCTGATGGTCACGCTCCCGCCCGGCGCCGCGCTGGAGGCGCTGACCCTGCTGCCGGCGGGTGGCATCCTGTGATACGATCGAGTTGGTCGTCGTTCGAAGCCACGATTGCGACGTTTGCGCACGGGAGGAATCGCATGGTCACGCTGACGGAAACGGCCGCCAAGAAGATCGCCGACCTCCGCCTGGAGGAAGGCAAGCCCGAGTGGGGGCTCCGCGTTCGCCTGGTGGGCGGCGGCTGCTCCGGGATGTCGTACGAGCTCGGGTGGGAGGATGAGGCGGCGCCGGGCGACACGGTGGTCGAGCTGCACGGCGTCAAGGTGTACATCGATCAGCACAGCGCGTCCTACGTCCAGGGCAGCGAGATCGACTTCGTCGACAACAACATGCTGGGCGCCGGCTTCGCGATCAAGAATCCCAACGTGAAGTCGAGCTGCGGCTGCGGCCAGTCTCACCGCTTCTAGCTCTCCCCCCTATCCTGCCGTGCGCATTCGGGTCCGCCTCTTCGCCCGGTACCGTGAAGCCGCCGGGCGCGAGCGGCTCGAGCTCGAGCTCCCCGAGGGCGGTACCGTCGAGACCGCGTGGTCGGCGGTCGTCGACCGCCACCCCGAGTTGGGGCGCTACCGGCCGTACACGCTCTTCGCCGTGGGCCACGACTACGTCGCGCCCGAGCACCCCCTCCGGCCGGACGACGAGCTGAGCCTGTTTCCACCCGTGAGCGGGGGGAGCTCATCGGAGGGGGCGGACGTTACGGCCCCCTCCGAGCCTCCCCCAGAGATGGCGCGGGCCAAGCCCGCGCTCAAACACGGTGACACCTACCGCGTCGTAGACGCGCCCCTGTCGCCGGAGGCGATCGCGGCCGCGGTGGACGATCCCGGCGCCGGCGGAATCGTGATCTTCTCCGGCGTCGTGCGCAACGAGACCGGTGGACGGCCCGTCAAGTTCCTCGAGTACGAGGCGCACGCGCCGATGGCGGAGGCCAAGATGCGCGAGATCGGCGAGGGCCTCCACGCGCGCTGGCCCGGCGTCAAGCGCGTGGCGATGCTGCACCGCATCGGGCGGCTGGAGATCGGCGAGCCGAGCGTGCTCATCGCCGTCTCGGCCGCGCACCGGCAGGAGGCGTTCGAGGCGTGCCGGTACGCCATCGACACCCTGAAGCGCTCGGTGCCGGTGTGGAAGAAGGAGCACTTCGAGGACGGAGAGGTCTGGGTGGGCCCGCAGGGAGGCTAGTGACGGTGCAGGCCGACGTCCTCGACGTCGTGCGCGACACCATTCGCCGCCACGCGATGCTCGCGGGCGGCGAAACTGTCCTGGTCGCCGTCTCGGGCGGCGCGGACTCGACGGCGCTGCTCCACGTGCTCGGCGGGCTGGCCGCCGAGTGGCGCCTCCGACTTCACGTGCTCCACGTCGATCACCAGCTCCGCGCCGGCTCGGCCGGTGACGCCGACTTCGTGCGGGCGCTGGGACGACGCCTGAGCGTTCCCGTGGAGGTCGCCACGGTCGAGGTGGCCGCGCGGGCCTCCCTCGAGGAGGCCGCCCGGCAGGCGCGCTATATCGCGCTGGAGGCCGAGGCCGACCGCATCGGGGCCCACCGCATCGCGCTGGGCCACACCGCCGACGATCAAGCGGAGACCGTCCTCATGCGGCTGCTGGAGGGCGCCGGTGTGCGGGGGCTGGCCGGGATCCCCGCGGTCCGGGGGCGGATCATCCGGCCGCTGCTGGACGTCCGGCGTCGCGATCTGATGGTTCGGCTCGAGCGCGTGGGGCTCGCCTGGATCGAGGACCCCAGCAACCGGGATCCCAAGTTTTTCAGGAACCGTGTCCGGCACGAGTTGCTGCCGCTCCTGGCCGCGTCGTACGCGGCCGACGTCGTCGTCGCGCTCAATCGCGTCGCCGGCCACGCGCGCACGGCGCTCGAGGCCCTCGAGCGGGTCGCCAGCGTCGAGCTGGATCGCATGGCGCGAACGGAAGGCGAGGGGCTGATCCTGCCGGGGGACGCGCTCTCGGCGCTGCCGCGGCCGCTGGCGGCCGAGGTGCTCCGCCTGGCGGCGGCGCGCCTGGGCAGCCGCGCCCCCCTCCGGGCGTGGGCCCATCGGGGCCTCGAGCGGCTCCTGGCCACGCCCCCGCCGCGGCGACCGTTCAGGCTCGGCGGCCTCACCGTCGAGGTGAGCGGCCGGCTCGTGCGGCTGGCCCGCGGGGTTGCGCCGGCTCTGATCGCACGGCCGGTGCCGATCCCCGGCAGCGTGGCGCTGCCCGAGGTCGGCCTGCGGCTGGAGACGCGCCTGCTGCCCGCCGACGGCTATGCCGTGCCCCGCGAGCCCGACCGTGTCGCGTTCGACGCCGACGAGTTGCCGGGTGCTTGGGTGGTCCGGGCTCGGCAGCCGGGCGATCGATTCCGGCCGTTCGGCGCCGGGGCGCGGCGCCTCAAGACATTCCTGATCGACGCGAAGATTCCCCGCTGGGAGCGCGAGCGCCTGCCCATCGTCGAGGCGAAGGGCGAGATCGTATGGGTCGCCGGGCTGCGCCGCGGCGCTCGGGCCCCGCTGACGTCCGGCTCCCGCCGCGTCCTCGAGCTCAGCCTGAAGCCCCTGGCCAACTAGCGACCGCGCCCGGTAGAATGCGGGGACACCCATGAAATGCCTCGCCCTTCTTGTGTGTCTCTTCGCCCTGGCGCCGCCGGCGTGGGCCGAGCGGCGCGGCGAACCCGCCACCGATCCCAGGGCCCTCCTCCGGGCGATGGAAGAGGCGTTCAGCGCGGTCGCGGACCGGGCGACGCCGGCCGTCGTCAACGTCAGCACCGTCCCTCAGAAAGGGGCGGCGGGGCCGCCCGAAGACCTGGAGCGCTTCCGGGAGTTTTTCGGCGAGGAGTTCTACGAGCGGTACTTCCGGCGGCGGCGGGAGGAGGTGCGCGCCACCGGCTCCGGCGTCATCGTGGATCCGAATGGATACATCTTGACGAACAATCACGTCATCGAGAACGCTGCCGAGATCGTCGTCCGTCTCTCGGACTCCCGGAAATTTACCGCGCGGCTCGTCGGTCGCGATCCGAAGACCGACCTGGCCGTGCTCAAGGTCGACGCGCCGAGGCCGCTGCCGGTCGCCGAGCTGGGCGATTCCGACCGCCTGCGGGTGGGCCAGTGGGCCATCGCGATCGGCAACCCCTTCGGTCTGGACCGCACGGTGACCGTCGGCATCATCTCCGCCACGGCGCGCACCCGCGTGGGCGTGGCGACGTACGAGAGCTTCATCCAGACCGACGCCTCGATCAACCCCGGCAACTCGGGCGGGCCGCTGCTGAACCTGGACGGCAAGGTGATCGGGGTCAACACCGCCATCGTGGCCGCCGGGCAGGGCATCGGCTTTTCGATCCCGATCAACATGGCCAAGGACGTCATGCGCCAGCTCATCGCGCGGGGCCGGGTGGTGCGGGGCTGGCTCGGTATCGTCATCCAGGACGTCACGGACGAGCTGGCGGGAAGCTTCGGCGTGCGCGAGCGCGAGGGCGTCCTCGTCGCCGACGTGATGAAGGGCGGCCCGGCGGAGGCGGCCGGGCTCCGGCCCGGGGACGTGATCGTCGAGTTCGGGGGGGCCCGGGTGAAGGAAGTGCCCGATCTCCAGCGCCAGGCCGCCGGCGCGATGCCCGGGCAGACGGTGGCGCTGACGGTTGTCCGCGACCAGGGACGGGCGTCGGTCAAGGTGACCGTCGGCGAGATGCCGACCGATGAGCCGGTGGCGGCGGCGGAGGGGGACGAGAGCTGGGGCCTCGCGGTCGAGCCGCTGGCCAGCGATCCGGCGCGGCGCCTGGACCTGCCCTTCGCGCGGGGCGTGGTCGTCACCGACGTGGTGCCGGGCAGCCCCGCCGACAAGGCCGGCCTTCGCCGCGGCGACGTGATCCTCGACGTCAAGGGGCGCCCGGTCACCGACGTCCAAGGCCTCTACCGCGAGCTCGGCGCGCTCAAGCCCGGCCAGTCGGCTCCGCTCTACGTGCATCGCCCCGCGGGCGGCGGTGGGCACAAGGAGTATCTCGTCCTGGAGCGCCCGAGCGCGCGATGAGCCTGGCGTCGCCTCCCGATCAGACCGAGCTGGTTCGGCGCGGGACGGTGCTCGTCGTCGACGACGAGGAGGGCGTGCGGGCCTCCGTGCGGGCCATCCTCGCGGACACCTGCCGCGTGCTGGAGGCCGAGGACGGCGCGGTGGCGCTGGAGCTGCTCCGGGCCCACGACGTCGACGTGGTCATGCTCGACCAACGGATGCCGGGCGACCAGGGCATCGACCTCCTGCCCCGCGTGAAGGCGCTCGACCCCACTCTGGTCGTCGTCCTGGCCACGGCCGTCCGTGACGTGCGCACGGCCGTGGAAGCGATGCGGCTGGGCGCCTACGACTATCTGGTCAAGCCGTTCGACGTCGACGACATCATCCTGCTGGTCCAGCGCGCGCTCGAGAAGCGGGCCCTGGAGCGGGAGGTGCTGTGCCTGCGGTCGGCGCTGGCGCCCAGCGGCGTCGCGACCGTCGGCTTCGAGGGCATGGTCGGGCGGCACCCCGAGATGATCCGCATCTACCAGCTCATTACCCAGATCGCCGAGACGCCCACGACGGTCCTGATCACCGGCGAGAGCGGGACGGGCAAGGAGCTCATCGCGCGCGCCATCCACCAGCGGAGCAGGCGCCGCGGCCAGCCCTTCGTGGCGGTGAACGTCGCCGCCCTTCCCGAGACGCTGCTGGAGTCCGAGCTATTCGGCCACGAGAAGGGCGCGTTCACCGGCGCCCACGCGCGCAAGCTGGGCAAGTTCGAGCTGGCCCAGGGCGGCACCGTGCTCCTGGACGAGATCGGCTCACTCCGCCTCGATCTGCAGACCAAGCTGCTGCGCGTGCTGCAGGAGCGCGAGATCGAGCGCGTGGGGGGCGCCCGGCCGGTCGCCGTCGACGTCCGGGTGCTGGCCGCCACGAACCTGAACCTCCGCCAGGCTGTCCGGGAGCGGGCGTTCCGTGAGGACCTCTTCTACCGGTTGAACGTCGTCCCCATCCACGTGTCTCCGCTGCGCGAGCGCCGGGAGGACATCCCGATGCTGGTGGAGCACTTCGTGCGCAAGATCGCCCGCGAGTGCCACCGCGACGTGCGCGGCGTCTCGGCGGGCGCGTTGGAGGTGCTCACCCGCTACGACTGGCCCGGCAACGTCCGGGAGCTGGAGAACGTCATCCACCGCGCGGTCGTGCTGGCGCGCGAGCCCGTGCTGTATCTGAAAGACATTCCGCTGGACGTGGCGCTGCCGGAGACCGGGCCGCGGCTGGCGGAGGACACCGGGCTGCCGCTGCGGGAAGCGTGCGAGCAGTTCGAGCGCCAGTACGTCCTGCGCGTGCTCGAGCGCGTCGGCTGGAACGTCAGCCGGGGGGCCCGGCTGCTGGGCGTGCACCGCAACACCGTGCTGGCCAAGCTGTCGGCCTGGGGCGTGCAGCGCCCCGGTACTCCGGAGGGCCGCAGCGCCTCGATGTGACGGCCACCCGGCGTCTCAGGTCAGGTTGAGCGCCGCTCCCCTTGAAGTCAGGATCGACGACGGGCCACGTTTCACTTTCTCGTGCGCTCGCAGGATCACCGGGGCGCTGGACGCGGAAAGGCGTGGAGGCGTCAAGGGCTCGTCGCTGTAATACCTGCAGAGTCCCACGCGAGGGAATCGGCACAGGAATCGCGAGTCCTACACCTCAGAGATCCCGTCCGGGGTCTACTTGACCTTGGCGCTCGGTTCGATGGCGTTGTCACTGATGATGATGGTCATGGGACGCCGCAACGTGGCGAACTTCATCGGTCAGTGGGTACCCACCCTCCTCATCATGGGCCTCTACAACAAACTGGTGAAGGTCGAGGGGAGCGAGTAGAGGTCACTGCGCTCTCCCACCCCCTCTACGCGAGCGCCATCCGGGCTGCCGCTGCGGGAAGCCTGCGAGCGGTTCGAGCGCCAGTACGTCCGGCACTCCGGAGGGCCGGAGCGCTTCGCTATAACGGCCCCGGGCTCGCGAATCAGCTCCTTTTCGAGGCCCGCGTTGGGTCACCAGCGGTGTGACGCGGGCGAAGCCGGGCACGACGCCTCAATCCACGTAGGGCATTCTGCCCGAATGCGGTATGGGCGGCCCCCGTAACCCCGTGAACCGACGAGCTTTCCATACATGGCACGCTCCCTGCCGTTGGTAGACGGTCGACGCGGGCGAGGCGGAGGAGGTGCTGGCAATGTTCGATGTCCTCTACGAGCTACGTCTTCGAGAACTGTTCGAGTCTAAGGACAGCGTGTCCGTGGTGCGGCCCGGGGAGATGCTGCCGGTCGCGGCCAGGGACGATGGCCGACAGGAAGCTGAACAGGCGATGGCCGGCCGCCCGAAAGCGGAGGTCGCGTGAGGACGGCGATGGCAAAAGAGGATTGTGCGGTGCTGGCGGCAACCCTCGTCGGGCTGGCGGTGTTCGGCTGGTCGGTCGTACACACGCTTTCCGTACTCGCCGCGACGAGTGCGGACGTGGAAATCATCTGTGCGGGGATGACGACGGCCGACTGCGCCCGACTGGTGGTCGGCGCCCCCTGAGCGATGAGCACCCCGGGGAGCCAGCTGCTCATCATCGTGTCGCGGGAAGAACCCCTGGTGTGCGTCCATCTCACCCAGGTCTTCGCGGAAAACGAACGTGTCGGGGTCGTCCTCGACCGCCGCGTGGCCAGACGGCGCTCGCCCGATGGACAACCCGTGTTTACGCGTGACCGACGCCAGCACGACGTGAGTTCATCCCTGGACAGGCTTGGATGGGCCATCGTCCTGCGACCGCGCGGTGAGGCTGCGCAGTCTGCTACGTCCCTTGCCGAGGGGAGGGTACTGCAATGACTCAGGGGTTCCTAGAGGTCCAGGGACAGATCCCGCTCGAGCAGTTCTGGCCCGAGGGTGAGTCGGACGCCGACACCACCAAGGTGAAGATCGAAGTCGGTGACGAAGCGTTCAGATTCCGAGAGCATCCCGGCGCCGAGTTTCGCGTGACCCATGCCTTCGACAAGGCCCGCGTGAGAGGTCGGGTCAGCAAGGAGATCATCGACCCCAAGGGCCGGATCACCATCCGACTGCAGGGGGTCGACGCGCCGGAACTTCACTACACGCCGCCGGCGGCAAAGCGCAAGGCGGAACAGACGGCGGAGCAACACCGACTGTATCTCGAGTGGAACCATAAGTACCGCCAGCACTTCGCAGAGTCGGCGACGGCCGCCCTGAAGAGCCTCCTCGAGAAGGAAGGGGTATCGCATCTGCCCTGCGTCGTCTGGACCGCCGTCGAACAGCCCGACGACGCCATCGACACCTACGGGCGCCTGGTCGGCGACATCCTGGTCGGCCTCGAAGGCCAGGACCAGAACATCAACCAGTGGCTGACCGCGGCGGGCTGGACCGTTCCGGCGTTCTATAACTCCATGTCGGCGGAGGAGATCAGGACGCTCCTGGAGCTCGCCGACGAGGCCCGAACAAAGGGCCGGGGGATCTGGCCGGAGCTCGCGGAGGTCGTCGGAAAGTTGGACTTCGACCTTCGTTACCGGAAGAGCGTGCCGGAGGACGGGGCGGACGACTCGGGAGCCGTGCTCATGCCGAAGCTCTTCCGCCGGCTCTGCGCGTGGGCCGTCAACCGGAAGGCCAAGATGCTCACGGGCAGCTTCAAGTCCTACCTCGTGAAGAAGCGCGACACCTGCTACTTGATCGACGAATTCATCGAACAAGGGGCGACGGCAGCGACGCCACGCAACCTCGGCGAATTCGTTGGCGCCAACGGCGCCCTGCTCGCGCGCCCCGAAGATCTCGTGTTCCACGAGGAGGGCGCGAAGCTCTTGGGACCTGACGGCCAGGCGCCCGCCTGGTAGCGCGGTTGGCTCGTTGACGCCGGCCAGACGCGCGAGGCGCGGTGCGTCGCCCCGTCGAGGGATCGTCGGTAGGCCGTCGCGCGGATGGCCGTCGACGCCGCTTGACAGCCCTCGTGCATCAGCGCAGAGTCGCGCCACGCATCGACCGTCCGGCCCTGGGGAGGTAGCCGTGCCTGCGGATCGAGTCTCGGGAACAGTGCGCCAGTGCTCTTCGTTGGGAGGTGCTGTATGCCAAAGTATCTGATCCAAGCGTCGTACACCGCGGAGGGCGTCAGGGGGCTCATGAAAGACGGAGGCTCTCAACGGCGTTCGGCGGCGGAAGCCGCCCTGAAGGGGGTGGGTGGAAGGCTGGAATCGTTCTACTTCGCCTTCGGCGAGACCGACGTGTTCGCCGTCGCTGACGTGCCGGACAACGCCAGCGCCGCGGCCGTCTCGTTGGCTGTCAGTGCCAGCGGGGCGGTCCAGGTCACGCTGACCGTGCTGATGACGCCCGAGGAAATGGACCAGGCGACGAAAAAGATGATCAACTATCGCCCGCCGGGGCACTAGGCCGACACCCAGGGCCGGAACGCCGTGCCACGGGCGCCGAGTCACCCTCGGCGCTCGTGGTGTTTTCCAGGCGTCAATCACGCGTCATCTGTAGTCCATACACTGCCGTCCAGAGGGCCAGCAGATCACCGAGCTGGCGCCACCCGAGCCTGCTCCCGGGCCCTTCCACGTGGTCCACGATCCCGAGCAGCAGCACGCGCGTCCGCAGGGGCCGCGCGGCGGCCAGGCGCAGGGTTTCGGTGTAGGGCACCGCCCGATCCTCGCGCCCGTGCACCAGGAGCAGGCGCGCGCGGATGTCGCTGGCGACACGCTCGGGGGAAAGCGCATCGAGCAGGCCGCGGAGATCGGGCGGCGGGTGCCGCAGGAAGGCGGCGGTCCTGGCGGGATCGCGCGCGCTCAGCGCGCGCCGGGTCGGCTCGTCGATGAGGTCGGCGTTGGCCGCGATGAAGGCCCGCACTACCTCGGGGTCGTGGACGACGTGGCCCCGCACGTCGTCATAGGCGTAGCCGCCGGTGAGGAAGAAGCGGAGCAGCTCCAGGGCCGACGCGTAACCGCCCAGGCTCACCACGGTGGCGACGCGGTCGCGGACCCGCGGATCGGCCGCGGCGAGCAGCGCCGGACCGGCGCCCACGCTGACGCCCATCACGACCACGCTGCGGGCGCTCCGAGCGCTGGCGGCGGCGATGGTCGCGACCACCGGCTCCACGTCCTTCGGGCGGAGCCGACCACGCATGAGGCCCGGAAGGCTGGGGACGGCCACCTCGAATCCCGCGCGCGCGAGCAGGCGCGCGGCCTGCCCGGCGCGCGGGTCGTCTTTGCCCTCCGGCGTGAAGCCGTGGACGAGCACGAGCGGGACGCCCGCCCGCAGCGCCGGAGCCGCGTAGCGATCGGCGGAGACGCCGGCCACCGGCAGCGGCTCGCGCCGGGGCTGGCGGGTGACGTGCGTCAGGAGGGCCGGGCGGCCGTCGGTCAGGAACTCCACGAGGAAGGCCCCGGCCACGAGCAGAGTCCGCCCCGCGAGGGCGACGGGAAGGAAGAAGGCGAGGGCGAGGAGGAGCGGGAGGAGCGGCGCTACTTTCGGTTGACGCACTTCACGAGGCGCCACCCGTTGAACATGTTCACCTTCACGATCAGCTCAGGCTTGAAGCCGACCTGCGCGAGCAGCGGCCGGAGCGCGAGGTTCGACTTCCAGCCCAGTCGCGTGCACACCGGCGCGACGAAATCTTCGAGGCGCCCCATCAGCCCCCGCTCGCTCCGGAAGTGGTTCAGGATGACGATCGTCCCGTTCGGTCTCACCACCCGCCGCATCTCGCGGAGCACGGCCACCGGGTCGGGGACCGCCGAGATCGTGTAGGTCGCCAGCGCCTTGTCGAACTCGTTGTCGGCGAAGTCCATGGACGTGGCGTCCATGACCTTGAGGGTGACGTTCGGCATCGTCAGCGTCTGCACCCGCTCGACGGC
Organism: Candidatus Methylomirabilota bacterium; assembly: GCA_036001065.1. Classification (NCBI taxonomy): domain Bacteria; phylum Methylomirabilota (SeqCode); species Candidatus Methylomirabilota bacterium. The sequence continues at coordinate 21,167 of DASYUQ010000216.1, read as the reverse complement.
CTTGTCCAGCATCTCCTGGGAGAGGTCGATTCCCGTCAGCCGCACCGCGGGCGGGTAGAGGGGCAGGTTGAGCCCGGTCCCGATGCCCACTTCGAGGACGCGATCGTTGGGCTCCAGCTTGAGCTGCTTGACGGCGGTCGCCCGACCGGGAGCGAAGATCCAGTCGAAGATGTAGTCGTAGATCGGCGCGTACAGCTCGTACGCCCGCTGGACCTGCCTCTTTTCCAGGACTACATCGTCCACGTGGGGTCCTCCAGCGTCACGGATTCGAGGCCGGCCCCGGGGTGAAATGTCAAATCGCGAGCATCTTACCCGTCGACGGGGCAAGTTGCCAAGAGAGACTTTGTGGGGGTCAGAGCAGGAACTTCATGAGCAGGGTGGCCAGCCCCAGAAATGAAAAGAATCCAAATACATCCGTGAACGTCGTGATGATGACGCTGGACGCGATGGCCGGATCGATCCGGAAGGCCTTGAGCGCGACCGGGATCAGGGTGCCGACCACAGCGGCCACGAGCATGTTGAAAACGAGCGCGACCCCCAGGATGAGCGACACCAACAGATGGCCTTTCCACACGTAGGCGATGGCTGCAATCACCAGGCCGTTGGCCGCCCCCGTCGTCAATCCCAGCCAGAGCTCCTTCCAGAGCACACGCCCGAGCACGCTCCGGGTCAGTTCACCGAGCGCGATGCCGCGCACGACCACCGTGGCCGTCTGGGTGGTTCCGATGCCCCCCATCGAGGCCACGATCGGCATGAAGATGGCCAGCATCGCCAACTCCCGGATCGACGACTCGAAGAGCCCGATGACGGAGGCCGCCAGGACGGCGGTGCCGAGGTTGATCAGACGCCAGACGAGGCGCTTGGGAAAGGCCGCCCGCGGCGGGTCCAGCACCGTCTCGTCGCCGGCGACGCCCGCCAGCCGCTGGATGTCCTCGGTCGCCTCCTTCTGGATGACGTCGATGACGTCGTCGACGCTGATCGAGCCCAGCAGGCGCCGGTTGGCGTCGACGACCGGGACCTGAATCAGGTCGTAGCGCTGCACCAGCCGCGCGACCTCCTCCTGGTCGGTATCCACGGTCACGCTCGGCACCTCGTCGGTGCGGATTTCGTGGATCGGCGTGGTGGGATCGGCGGTGAGCAGGCGGTGCAGGGGCACCAGCCCGACCAGATGGTCGTGGCCGTCGACCACGTAGAGGTAGAAGGCGCGGTCGCCCGATGTGGATTTCCGGATGTGCTCGATGGCCTCACCGACGCTCGCCGCCTCGTGCACGGCGACGAAGTCGGGTGACATGAGGCGACCGGCGGTGCCCTTGCCATACGCGAGGAGCTCCTGGACCTCCTCGGACTTCTCCTCCTGCATGAGCTCGAGGATCTTTTCGGACTCCTCCTTGGGCAGCTCCTCCAGGATCTCGACGACGCCCTCGGCGGGCATGCGCCCGAGGACGCGCGTGACCTCGCTCTCGTCGAGCGTCTGGAGGAGCTCGTGGGCGGTCGAGTCGTCCAGCTCGGCGAGCACGGCGCCGGCGTGCTCCGCCGAGAGCAGCCGGAAGACGTGGATCTGGTCGAGCGGCGGCAGCTCCCGGATGATCGAGGCCACGTCGGCGGCGTGAGCATCCTCGAGAAGTGCCGCCAGCCGCTCGTCCCGGCCCCCGCTGAGCAGCTCCTTGACCGATTCGATGAGGCGGTCCGTCTCGCTCATAGCTCACTTCGAAGTATGGACCGGCGAGCGCGGCGCACAAGTGTTTTGTTGGTCGCAGGGGGTGCCCGGCCGGGGCAGCGCCGCCGGCTTCGGGACGCGGCCCCGCCCGGCTCGGCGCGCTACGACAGCCGGGCGCGATAGCGACGGTAGGCGGGGCTCGCCTGCAGCCGACGGCGGAGGGCGAGGTCCAGCCGCTGCGGGCGCGTGACCGCGCTCGGCCGGAGCAGGCGCGCGAGCGGCCGGGAGTCGACCAGGCCCTGCCCGCTCACGACCTCACGCAGCGGCCGGCCGGTGGCCAGCGCCTCCTTCACCAGCTCCGCGGTGACCTCGTAGCCGAGGTACGGCGAGAGCGCCGTGGCCTCGACGAGGCTCCGGGAGACCAGCGCCGCGACCCGCGCCCGGTTGACCGTGATCCCCTCGACGCACCGCGCGCGCAGGAGGCGCACCGCCCGTGTGAGGAGGTCGAAGCTCTGTCCGAGATTGAGGGCGACCAGGGGCGTCATGACGTTCAGCTCCAGCTCGCCGCGCGCCGCTGCCAGCGCGATGGCGGAATCGTGGCCGCACGCCTGGACGCAGGCCATCTCGACCGCCTCGGGCACGGACGGATTGACCTTACCGGGCATGATGGACGATCCCGGCTCGACCTCGGGGAGCCTGAGCTCGCCGAGCCCCGTGTGGGGGCCGGAGGCGAGCAGGCGCAGGTCGAAGCAGATCTTCGCGAGGTCCACTGCAAGTCCGCGGAGGGCGGCCGAGCAGGCCAGCAGGGGCCGGAGGCTCCACGTCGCCGTCACGGCGCTGCGCGCCGGGATCAGGCGCTGCCCGACCTCGCGGGACAGCTCGCGCGCGACCATCGCGCGGAAGCGCGGATGCGACGTGATCCCCGTGCCCACGGCCGTGCCCCCGAGGCCGATCACTCGCAGCTCTCTGGCGGTCGCGGCGAGGGACCGGGTCGCCTCGTTCAGGCTCTGGGCGTATCCCGTGAAGACCTGGCCGTACGTGATCGGGACGGCGTCTTGAAGGTGAGTCCGGCCGGGCTTCACCACGTCGCGCTCGCGCCCCGCCAGCTTCCGGAAGGCGCCCTCCAGCCCGGCCGACTCCTCGCGCAACGGCCCGAGCAGCTCCAGCGCCATCAGCCGGATCGCGGTAGGGGTGACGTCGTTGGAGGACTGGCCGAGGTTGACGTGGTTGTTCGGGTGGATGGGCTGGTAGCGCCCACGCCGCCCGCCCAACCGCTCGTTGGCGAGGTTGGCGATCACCTCGTTGACGTTCATGTGGGTGGGCGTCCCCGCCCCCGCCTGCAGACTGTCGAGCACCGCGGTATCGGGCACGCGGCCGGCGGCGACCCGATCGGCGGCCCCGGCGATTGCCCGGGCCCAGGAGAGGGGAAGCAGGCCGAGTCGGGCATTGGCCCGGGCCGCGGCCTTCTTGATGCGGGCGTACGCGCGGATCAGCGCCGGATGGGGCGGCCGACCGCTGAGGTCGAACGTCTCGCGCGCGCGCTGCGTGAAGGCCCCGTAGAGCGCGCGCCTGGGAACCGCCTTGGCGCCGAGGGCGTCACGCTCTCGGCGCATCGCCGGGGAGAACTACGCGGCCATGTCGCGGATCTGGTAGCGGTGCCTGTCCCCGTTCGTCCCCTGGAGCAGCCGCGGCCGCTTGCCGTAGCGACCGAAGTACCAGGCCTCGTAGCACTCGCGATGATAGGTCCCCGTCGTGGCGACCACCTGTGGCGCGTAGCGCGCGACCAGCATGAAGCACCGGCCGCATACCGGAGCGCCCTTCATGTCGATGTCGGTGACGTTCCGATCGTCCATGACTCGATGCACCCCCTCCCGGCCTGTCAGCCGGTGTCTCAGATGCGAACGGTCTCAGCAAGGCCGATGCCACGGAGGGAAACTCGGATTTTCTGGGACTTGAGTGCTAGGCGGGTGGGGGCGAGCAATTATTACACGAGCAATAATTACAGGGGTCCGGAGGCCGCCTGGCGGTCCAGGACGGGTCGCGGGATGCGCGCCAGCTCCGCGAGGAGCATGGCTGCCCACCGGTAGATGTTCTGCTCCCGCACGAGGGCGCGCATGCGCGTCATCCGATCGCGCCGCTCCTCCGGCGGCATGACGATGGCGCGGTGGATCGCCTCCGCCATGTCCTCGACGTCGTAGGGGTTGACCATGAGGGCATCGGTGAGCTCGCGCGAGGCGCCCGTGAACCGGCTCAGGATCAGCACGCCGCCGTCGTCCTCGCGCGCCGCGATGAACTCCTTGGCCACGAGGTTCATGCCGTCGTGCAGGGAGGTGACCGTGCAGAAGTCGGCGCAGCGGTAGAAGGCGCGGATCTCCCGATGGTCGTGGTGGCGCTCGCGGTAGACGATCGGGCGCCAGCCGCGGTCACCGATGTCCTCGTTGATGCGTCGCACGATCTCGTGGATCTCCTGCTGGAGCTGCTGGTACCGGGGGATCCGGCTCCGGCTGGGGGACGCGATCTGGGCGAAGACCACGCGCCGCCGGTACTGCGGCCAGCGCTCGAAGAACCGGCGGATCGCCCGGAAGCGCTCGGGCAGCCCCTTGGTGTAGTCGATCCGCTCGACGCCGACGCCCAGGAACTCTGCGGAAACCTCCAGGCTGGCCATCAGGGTGGCCCGGTCGACGGGCGGATCGTCGATCAGCGCGTCCGTGGCCACGCTGATCGGGAACGGCAGCACGTGGGTGGTGTGCTGACCGCGGATGACCGTGAAGTGGTCCCATTCGACGCGTCCTTCGATCGTGCGCTCCACGGTCTCGAGGAAGTTGTTGCAGTGGAACTGGGTGTGGAAGCCGATGAGGTCGGCCCCCAGCATGCCCAGCAGAATCTCCTCCTGCCAGGGACAGATTCCGAACGCCTCGAAGTTGGGCCAGGGGATGTGCCAGAAGAGCGCCACGCGCGCGTCGGGGCGGGCCTGCTTGATCATCCGCGGCAACAGCGCGAAGTGGTAGTCCTGGACCAGGACGATGGGCGCGTCCGCCTTCTCCATCTCCTCCAGCAGCGCGTTGGCGAACTTCTGGTTGACGGCGCGGTACTGCTCCCAGTCGCCGGCGCGGAACTGCGGCCGCTCGTGAACGATGTGGCACAGCGGCCAGAGGCCCTCGTTGGCGAAGCCGTAGTAGTAGCCCGTCTCCTCCTCGGGCTCGAGCCAGACGCGGCGCAGCGTATAGGTCGGGTCGAGGGAGGGCAGCCCGATCCGCTCGCCGAGGACGCGGTCGGCATCGCCGCTGCCGTGCGCGACCCAGACGCCGCCGCATGCCAGCATGATCGGCTCCAGCGCCGTGACGAGGCCGCTGGCGGGCTGGAGCTCGCGGATCGTCGTGCCGTCGCGGACGTGGCTCACCGGCTCCCGGTTGGAGACGACGTAGACGGGCTGCGCGCCGAACCGCATCTGGACGAACTGCTTGAGGCGCTCCTCGGTCCACACGCTCTCGCCACTCAGCCGCAGGCGCGCCTCCTGCTCGGCGATGGCCCGGGTCCGCGCCAGGGTGCGCGCCAGCCCGGTGACCTCGCCGGCGAGGGTCCCGAAGAGGCTGGCGTCGGCCTCAGGCGGGGGCGCCACCGGCTGCCCGGCCTTCAGCTGCTTCGTCCACTCGGCGATGCGCGCGATGGGCCGGGTGACGGTCGTCCGGACCAGAATCCACGTGATGCCCGTCAGGATGAGGATGAGCACGCCCAGGCGCACGGCCGTGCGGCGCCAGAGATGCCACTCCTGGGTGTCGAGGAACTGGGCGTCGAGGAAGACCGCGGCCGCCCCGACCGCGCGGTCGTCGCGCTCCAGCCGCACCACGTGCACCCAGCGCATGCGTCCGCCCACCTCGTGAAACGCGCGGGAGGGCGTGCCCGTCCGGATCGTCTCCGAGATGAGCGGGGACACCGGTCCCACGAAGGGCTTCACGTCCGGCGTCGCCTCGATCACGCTGCCGAACTCGTCGTAGATGGCGATGCCGCGATCCGGGCGGCCGAAGCGCTTGAGGACGCGATCGTACCCGGTGCGCGCCTGCCGGGCCGCCAGGGGCTCGGCCGTTTCGCGCACGGCGTCCGCCGCCAGCGCCGCGCGGCGCCCCAGGTCCTGGACGAGGCGCACGCGCTCCTCCTGGACCTCGAGATAGGCGAAGCCTCCGGTGACGAGGAGCGCCGCCAGCCAGATACCGCCGAGGAGCCTCAGCAGGAGCCGCATGGATCGATCCGCCGTCCGGGGCCGATGGGCCGGAGGCGCCCGCTCACCCCATCACGCGCCGAACTTCGTGAGGCGGAGCGCGTTGGCCATCGCCAGCGGCATCAGATGTTGGGCGGCCAGCACGCCCAGGCTGCCCGCCGCGCAGGCGCGCTCGGTGAACGTGGAGACAGGGTCGGCCCCGCAGTAGCGGCTCCAGAGGACCACAGGCACCGGCTGCCAGCCGTGTCCGGCCAGGACGGCGGGGCTGGCGTGGTCGCCGGTGACGAGGAGCACGTCGGGGCCCAGGGCCTGGATCTCGGGGACGAAGGCGTCGAAACGCTCGAGCGCGTCCACCTTGGCGTCGAAGTCCCCGTCCTCGCCCGCCTTGTCGGTGTCCTTGTAGTGGACGAAGAAGAAGTCGTAGGCCTCCCAGTGCTGGCGCAGCGTCGCGATCTCGTCGGCGAACGAGGTGCCCGTCTTCAGCACCTCCATGCCGACGAGCCTCGCCAGCCCGCGGTACATGGGGTAGGCGGCGATGGCGGCGGCGCGCAGGCGGAAGACGTCGGGGAAGCGTGGCAATTGCGGCAGCCGATCGAAGCCGCGCAGCAGCACCATGTTCGCGGGGGCCGCGTCGGCCAGTCGCCCGCGCGCCTCCTCGACGAACGTATTGACGAGCGCGGCGGTGCGCTCGGACCCCGGGTCGAGCCCGTGCACGGACAGGGGCGCCTTCCCCAGGGCCTGGGGGTCGGTCTCGGACAGGCGCCCGCCGAGCTCCCCGCCGCGGAGCACCAGCGCGAAGCGGTGCTCCTTCACGGGCTCGACGAAGACGTCGACGCCGGGCAGGCGGATACCGCGCAGACGATCGGTGAGGCGCATGCAGGTCTCGGTGGTGATCCGCCCCGCGCGCCGGTCCGAGATGAGCCCGTGCGCATCCACCGTGCAGAAGTTGCCTCGAGCGGCGACGTCGCCGGGACGGAGGTCGAACTCGATGCCCAGCGCCTCCAGCACACCGCGGCCGACGGGGTAGGTGAGTGGATCGTAGCCGAAGAGCCCAAGGTGGCCGGGACCGCTGCCGGGCGTGATGCCGGGGGCGACGTGGCGGATGAGCCCGCAGGCCGCGCGCGCGGCGAGCGCGTTCAGGTGCGGCAGCCGCGCCGTCTCCAGTTCCGACTTGCCGGTCTGGAGGTGAGGCAGCCCCCCCAGGCCGTCGAGCGAGAGCAGGACGATCTTCGAGTCACTCGTCACCACGAGCGAGGTGATCAGGTCCAGCACGAGCCCAGTGTACCTGAGAAACTGGCAAGAAGCGGGCACCGGCTGGCCCCTGCGAGACCCGTGGGGTTTCGTGGTCGAGGAGGGGCCAGCCGATCCCGCCCCTTACGCATCCTTGATGGGGTTCTCGAGGGTCCCGAGACCGGTGATCTCCATGCGGCACGTGTCGCCGGGCTGCATCCAGACCGGCGGCTTGCGCCCGAGCCCGACGCCGGCCGGCGTGCCGGTCGCGATGAGATCGCCGGGCGAGAGCGTCATGAGCCCGGAGAGGTAGCTCACGATGTAGCGGACGTCGAAGATGAAGTTCCGTGTGGTGCCGTTCTGCATGAGATTCCCGTTCACCCAGGTCTTGAGCTCGAGGACGTGCGGATCCCGGATCTCGCTGCGGTCGGCGATGTAGGGGCCGACCGGCGCGAAGGTGTCGGGGATCTTGCCGGCCGCCCACTGGCTCGTGATGAACTGAAAATCGCGGGCGCTGGCGTCGTTGATGATCGTGTAGCCCCAGACGTAGTCGAGGGCCGCCTCCTTCGTGACGTAGCGGGCGGTCCGTCCGATGACGACGCCCAGCTCGACCTCCCAGTCCAGCTGGGTCGAGCCGCGCGGTCTTAGAATGGGCTCGCCGGGATCGAGGATCGCGTTCGCCCACTTGGGAAAGATCGGCGGCTCCTTGGGGATCGGATTCTTCGTCTCTTCGGCGTGGTCCTTATAGTTGAGGCCGATGCAGATGAACTTGCCGGGATCGGCGATCGGCGCGTGCAGCCGGGCGGAGGCGCGGGCCACCGTTACCCACTCCGTGATCGCGCCTACCGCGTCCTGCGTGGCCCCGCCGCCTTCGAGGAACTCGCGTGTGCTCTGCGGCGCGAGCGCGGCGGCGATCTCCTGGGCCCGCATCACTCCCCGCCGGGCCAGGGTGGCGGCCAGGCTCGCCTGCAGGTCGGCGATGCGGTCGTTCTGGAGCGCACCGAGGCGCGGGGCTTGGCCATTGAGGGAGAAGCGGACGAGTTTCATCGAAGTGCCCTCCAAGAAAGGGATGTGGGGGGATTATAGCGCCCCGTGGATTTCCGTGGGTGGGCTGGGCGGTCGAGGCGGATAATGACATATTCGTCTCCCTCGAGCCCCCGGGCCGGGATGGCCTGGCCGTCGGAGCGCCGGGATCCGGTGACGTCGGCGCGCGGGCGACGGAACAAGGAGGACGAGAATGATGGGCGCTCGACTGGTCGCGGTATGGGTCGTGGTGGCGCTGGCGGTCGCCGGTCCGTTACAGCCCCTGGCCGTGGCGCAGCAGGCCGGACAGGCACAGCCGGAGATGCAGACCCCACCGGAGACGCAGACCCAACCGGCGCCGCCGACGGAAACGCCGGCGCAACCGGCAACGCAGGACCAGCCAGCGACGCAACCACCGCCGGAAACGCAGGCGCAGCCGGCGCCCCCGGCACCGCCGGCCATGCCGCCCGAGCCGCAGCCGGTGACGCAGCCGCCGGTGCCGGCGCCACAGCCCGAGGCCCAGACGCCGCCACCGCCGCCGCCGGCACCGCGGGTGCAAACCCCTCCGCCGCCGGCGCCCGCGCAGGCCCGCCAGAGGGTAGCGCTCCGGTCCGAGGTGCGAAGGACGCGCGGCGGCTTCGTGTACGACGCGGGTGCTGCGGTAATCACCGTGATCGGCCTGCCGTTCAAGGCCGGTATCTGCGCCCTCAGCGTCCCCCTGGGGCTGACGCTCCTGGTGATCACCTTCGGGAGCGCCGACCGGGCCTCGGTGGCGATCATCAGGGAAGGATGCGGCCAGAGGTGGATCGTGCGCGGCGACGACATCCGGCCCGAGGGGTCCCAGTCGCGGGTGGTCGACTAAAGGCAGCCTGAGCGTCTCGCGCCGCCGCACTCGCTGGCTTCTGGCCGTGCTCTTCGCCGCCCTGCTGGCGGCCTTCGCCGCCGGCATCTGGGGCACCCTCGTCAGGCCGCCCGCCTACGAGGTGAGAGGAGAAATCGTCGCCCGCCCCGCGTCCAACATGATCCTCGTCCGCCACGACGCTATCGCCGCCCTCGGCATGGGGGCGATGGAGCTGATGGCGGTCTACGCTGACCCCGCGCTCCTCGACGCGAGCGGGGCCCGGCCGGGCGACCGCGTCAGGCTCGCAGTCCGGCCGGTGGACGACCAGCTCGCCCTCATCCGGATCGACACCGTCCGCTGAGCGCGCAGCGGCGCTCTGCGCGCCGAGCCCCCGCACGTACTGCACCAGGGCCTCGATGTCGGCGTCGCTCAGGTGGAAGGCGAAGCCCGGCATCCCGGGCCGTCCCAGGGGCGCCCCGCCGTGCTTGATGATGTCGAAGAGGTAGCGGTCGGAGTGCTGGCTCATGCGGGCGCGGTCGGTGAGGTCGCCGGGACGGATCAGGAAGAGCATGGCCCGCCAGGAGCCGCGACCGTCGGCGCCGTGGCACTCTGCGCAGAAGCCGTAGTAGAGGCGCGCGGCCCGCGACGCCCCGGGAGGAGGCTTCGGGATGTCGAGCAGCCCGGCGAGCCCGCCGGCGAAGGCACCGATCACGCCCAGCGCGACCACGAGCGCGATAACGGGCCGGCCTCTGCGCATCGCGGTGAGATTAGCACGGCGGATCGCGGCATTTGGACGGCCGGGAGGCCGCGTGGTGCCTCAGAGGTAGGTGTGACCGAAGCCGGGCGTCGGTAACACTTCTTTTGAGTCGATGCGGCGTCTTGACAGGTTGAGCACTGCTGTCTAGACTCACGCCACTTTCAGAGCCGAGAAGCTCCTATCACCCGTCTCCCGGGAGGGACGCATATGCGTAGACTGATCCCCTTGAGATCCGCGATCGCCCTCGCCCTCGCCCTCGCCTTCCTCGCCTTCCTCGCGGGCTCGTACAGCGCGCCCACCCCGGCCACGGCCCAGGCCCCGATCCGGTGGAAGGTGCAGAGCGCCTGGCCCCCGACCTCGATCGTCCAGGACGCCGCGAAGCTGCTGGTGGAGACGATCGAGAAGACGTCGGGCGGGCGGCTCAAGCTGGAGCTGCTGCCCGCGGGCGCCATCGTCCCGGCCTTCGAGATCCAGGACGCCGTGAACCGGGGCGTGCTGGACGCGGGCCACACCACCCCCGGCTACATCATCGGGAAGCTGCAGGCCTTCATCCCCCTGACCCACGGCCCCCTCTACGGGATGGACTTCATCGATTACTTCGGCTGGTACTGGGAGGGGGGAGGACACGAGCTGCTCAACGAGGCGTACCAGAAGAACTTGAAGATGAACGTGGTCAGCTTCCAGGTCCACCCGGAAGGCCCTCAGGCGATGGGGTGGTTCAAGAAGGAGATCCGCACGTTCGCGGACATCAAGGGGCTGAAATACCGCATCTATGGCATCGGGGCTGAGACCTACGGCAAGCTGGGCATCAGCGCCGTGACCATCCCCGGGGGCGAGATCGTCCCGGCCCTGGAGCGGGGAGTGATCGATGGCGCCGAGTGGATCAACTGCTACGACGACAAGATCCTGGGCCTCGACAAGGTGGCCAAGTTCCACTACGCCCCGGGGATGCACGAGCCGGTGACGGTCGGGGAGTTCATCATCAACAAGACGAAGTGGGATGCGCTGCCGGCGGACCTGAAGGAGATCATCAAGACCTCCGTCCAGGCCGCGTACTGGGTCCACTTCGTCCGGTTCCAGGAGAAGACGGCGAAGGCGTGCCGGGAGTTGATCGCTCAGGGCATCAAGATCATCAAGACCACCGACGAGCTCAACAACCGGTTCCTCAAGACGTACGACGAGATCCAGAACGGGTACGCGTCCAAGGACCCCTTCTACAAGAAGGTGGTGGATTCCCAGACGAAGTACGCCGGCCTGATCGTCCCCTACCGGCTCTCCTACTGGCCGCCTTACAACTTCATCGGCGAGCACTACTGGAAAGAGAAGATCTGGCTGAAGTAGCGGCCTCGGCGGTCTGAAGGCATCGCGCGTGATGGGGCCGGCGCACCGCCGGCCCCTTCACGCGCTCGGGCATCATCGGCGCGCGTCCCGCCAGCAGTTCGGACGTATGTGCTACGCCCGCTCGGGCCTCGGTCCCGAGACACAGGAGGAGAACGCCTTGGCGACCCCTGCTCGCGGTGAGGCGAGGGCGGACGGACCCCCACCGGCGCTGGTGCGGATAGTGCGGGTGATCGACACCATCTCGGAGTGGTCGGGCCGGATCTTCGCCTGGCTGATCATCCCGCTGATGGTCGGGACCACGTACGAGGTGTTCGCCCGCTACGTGTTCAACGCGCCCACCATCTGGGCCTACGACCTCAGTTACATGCTGTACGGCAGCCACTTCATGCTGGGCGCGGCCTACACCCTCCTCAAGGGTGGCCACATCCGCACCGACATCTTCTACGAGAAATGGTCGCCCCGCACCAAGGGGCTGGTCGACGCCCTGCTCTACGTCCTCCTCTTCTTCCCCGGGATGATCTTCTTCTTCTGGATGGGGGGCCAGGAGGGCTGGCACTCCTTGCAGATCGGCGAGCGCTCGGACGCCAGCCCCTGGCGCCCGATCGTCTATCCGTTGAAGCTCGTCATCCCGGTCACGGCCCTGCTCATTCTCGTCCAGGGCGTCTCCGAGTTCATCAAGAGCGCCCACTTGGCACTCAGGGGACGGCCGCTGTGAGCCCCGAATACCTCGGCCTCGTCCTCCTGGCGGCGCTCCTGACGGGCATCTTCGTCGGCTTCCCCATCGCCTTCACGCTCATCATCCTCAGCCTCGTGTTCGGCTACATCGGGTTCGGCGACACCGTCTTCTACCTGATGGTCTTCCAGACCATCGGGCTCATGAAGGAGGAGACCCTGGCCGCCGTGCCGCTCTTCATCTTCATGGGGCACGTCCTGGAGCAGGCCGGGCTCATGGAGCGACTGTTCAATGCCTTCCGCCTCATCCTGGCCCCGGTGCGCGGCTCGCTCTACCTCGGGGTCCTCTTCACGTCCACCATCTTCGCAACGGCCACCGGGATCATCGGCGCCTCGGTGACGGTGATGGGGCTGATGGCCGGGCCGGCCATGATCAAGGCCCGCTACGACCCCAAGCTCTCGGCCGGGACCATCACCGCCGGGGGGACCCTGGGGATCCTGATCCCGCCGAGCGTGATGCTGGTCGTCATGGGCCCGATCGTCGGCGTCTCCATCGTCGTGCTCTTCGCCGCTGCCATCGTCCCCGGCCTGCTCCTGTCTGGCCTCTACATCGTGTACGTGATGATCCGGAGCTTCATCAACCCGGATCTGGGCCCTCCGCTGCCCAAGGCGGAGCGCGCCACGTCCTACGGTCAGATCGTGCGGGAGTTCTTCGCCGGCGTCATCCCGCTCGCGGTCATCATCTTCGCCGCGCTCGGCAGCATCATCGCGGGCCTGGCCACGCCGACCGAGGCGGCCGCCATGGGGGCCTTCGGGGCCGTCATGCTGACCATCTTTTACGGGCGGCTGAACTACGCGATGATGCGGGACGCCGCCATCAAGACGCTCCAGACCTCGAGCCTGGTCCTGTTCCTCGCCGTCGCCTCCAACGTCTACGGCGCCGTGTTCACCCGCCTGGGCACCAGCACCATGATCGCCAACACGTTGGTCGCGCTTCCGGTCCCCCCGCTGGTCATGCTGGCTCTCCTGATGTTCATCATCTTCCTGCTGGGATGGCCCCTGGAGTGGCCGGCGATCATCTTCATCTTCCTGCCGATCTTCGTCCCGGTGGTGCAGGCGCTGAAGTTCGATCTGGTGTGGTTCAGCGCACTGGTGGCGGTGAACCTCCAGACGGCGTTCCTGTCGCCGCCGGTGGCCATGGCCGCCTACTATCTCAAGGCGGTCGTGCCCCAGTGGGAGCTGCGCGACATCTATCGGGGGATGTTCGACTTCATGGTGCTCCAGGTGATCGGCCTGGCGGTCCTCTTCTTCTTCCCCCAGATCGCGCTGTGGCTCCCGAACCTCCTCTACAAGTAGCCGGGCGGTGATGCCAGCCGCCCGGCTCCGGACGCCTCGCTCAATCGGGCGCCTCCGCCAAACCTAATATCCCCCCTGGCACCGTGCCCGAGACCCCGGATCGTCTGCGCCGCCTGAGCCGCTGGTTCGCGCTCGTCGACCGTGTGAGCGAGCTCTCGGGCCGAGCCAGCTCCTGGCTCGTCATGCCGCTGATCCTCGGGGTGACGTACGAGGTCTTCGCGCGTTACGCCCTGAACGCGCCGACGGTCTGGGCCTACGACCTCGCCTACATGCTGTACGCGAGCATCTTCATGCTCGGTGCCGCCTACGCGCTGCGGCACGGCGCCCACGTCCGCACCGACTTCCTCTATAACGGCTGGTCCGATCGAAGGAAGGCGGTGGCGGATGCGGTGGGCTACGTCCTGTTCCTGCCCGCGCTGCTCTTCTACCTGCTCGCCCTCGGATCGCAGGCCCAGCACTCCTGGATGATCGGCGAGAAGTCGGTCGAGAGCGCCTGGCGTCCGCCGCTCTACCCCTTCAAGTGGATGATGGTGGTCGCGATGGTGCTGCTCCTGCTCCAGAGCGTCGTCGAATTCCTCCGCACGCTCGCCGCGCTTCGGCGGCCCCGCTCGGAATGAGCCCCGAGCTTCTGGGTGCGGTGATGATGGCGGCGCTCATCGCCGGCATCTGCGCCGGCTTCCCGATCGCCTTCACCCTCGTGGTGATCACGGTGGTGTTCGGGTACATCGGCCTCGGCCCGATGGTCTTCGACCTGATCGCGCTTCAGACCATCGGGCTCGCCAAGGAGGAGGTGCTGGCCGCCGTTCCCCTCTTCATCTTCATGGGCTACATGACCGAGCAGGCCGGCCTGATGGAGCGCCTGTTCCTGGCGTTCCAGCTCGCGCTGGCGCCCATCCGCGGCTCGCTCTACCTGGCCGTCATCCTCACCGCGACGGTCTTCGCCATGGCCACCGGGATCGTGGGGGCGGCGGTCACCGTGCTCGGCATCATGGCGGGGGGCACGATGATCAGGGCGGGCTACGACACGCGCCTCTCGGCGGGGGTGATCACCGCCGGCGGCACGCTCGGCATCCTCATCCCGCCGAGCGTGATGCTCCTCGTCATGGGCCCCGTGATGGGTGTCTCGGTGGCGAAGCTCTACGCCGCGGCGTTCGGCCCCGGCTTCCTCCTGTCCGCGCTCTATATCACCTACGCGATGGTCCGCAGCTATCTCACGCCGGCCCTGGGGCCGCCGCTGCCGCCCGAGGCGCGCGCGCCCTCCGTCACCGTGCTGGTCCGCCGGCTGGTGACCGGCCTGGTCCCGCTGGCAATCCTGATCTCTGCGACGCTGGGCAGCATCCTCGCCGGGCTCGCCACCCCGACCGAGGCCGCGGCCACCGGCGCGTTCGGCTCGATCGTGCTCGCCGTCGGCTACCGCCAGCTGACGTGGGGGCGTCTCCGCGACGCGATGATCAAGACGCTGGAGACCACCAGCATGATCGTGTTCCTCGCCCTGACCTCGAACATGTTCGGCGCCGTCTTCGCGCGGCTGGGGACCGCGACCGTCGTGACCGACGCGCTGCTGGAACTCCAGGTCCCGCCCTTCTTGATGCTGCTCGTGCTGAACGCGATCTTCTTCGTCCTCGGCTGGCCGTTCGAGTGGCCGACCATCGTCCTGGTCTTCCTGCCGATCCTGCTCCCGATCGTGCACGCGATGAAATACGACCCGGTCTGGTTCGCGACCCTGATCGCGGTGAACCTCCAGACGACCTTTCTCTCGCCGCCGGTGGCGATGGCCGCCTACTACCTGAAGGCGGTCGTGCCCCAGTGGGAGTTGGGCGACATCATGCGCGGGATGATGGCCTTCCTGGTCCTCCAGGTGATCGCCCTGCTCGTGGTCATGCTGTACCCCCCGATCGCCCTCTGGTTGCCGAACCGCCTCTTCCCTTAGACGCGTGACTCCCGAACCCCCTCTCGTGCGCGTGAATCGTCGGGGCCGCGCGTCCCGATCGAGACCCGGATCGCCTGGGAGAAGGACTGTTCCGATGGAGGTGACCGCGTGAGCTCACCCCTCGGCGCGTCGACGCCGCCCCCGGCGCCTGGCGCGGTGGACCGGGTGGTCAGGGCCATCGACGCCGTGAGCACGGCCACGGGCTGGCTCGCCGGCTGGCTGATCGTGCCGATGACCCTCGCCGTGGCGTACGAGGTGGCCGCCCGCTACGCCTTCAACGCCCCGACCCGCTGGGCCTACGACACTACCTACATGCTCTACGGCGCCCAGTTCATGCTGGCGGCGGCCTACACCCTGCTCAAGGGCGGGCACATCCGGACCGACGTGTTCTACGAGCGGTGGTCGCCGAGGACCCGGGCGACCATCGACGCGGTCTCCTACGTGTTCTTCTTCTTCCCCGGCATGCTCTTCGTCCTGTACGCGGGGACGGTGGAGGCGTGGCAGGCCTGGGAGATCGGCGAGCGTTCAGGGATGAAGATCGGCCAGAACGCGTGGCCACTCTACCCGTTCAAGGCGGTGATCCCGCTGACCGCGCTCCTCCTGGTACTCCAGGGCGTCTCAGAGCTGGTCAAGTGCGTGCGCGTGATCCGGGGGCGCCCCCGGTGAGCCACGAGCTGGTCGGCTTCGTCCTGCTCGGCGTCTTCTTCTTCGCCATCTTCATCGGGTTCCCCGTCGCCTTCACCCTGATCTGCCTGTCCCTCACCTTCGGCTACTTCGCGCTCGGCGACATGGTCTTCTACCTGACCGTGCTGCAGACCATCGGGCTCATGAAGGAGGAGGTCCTGGCCGCGGTGCCCCTGTTCATCTTCATGGGCTACCTCCTGGAGGAGGGCGGCCTCATGGAGCGGCTCTTCCGCGCCGTCCAGCTGCTGCTGGGGCCGGTGCCCGGCTCGCTCTACGTCGCGGTGCTCCTCACCGCCACCATCTTCGGGATCGCCTCCGGCACCGTCGGGGCGACGGTGGCGGTCGTCGGCATCATGGCGGCGTCGACCATGGTCAGGGCGGGATACAGCCCGCGGCTCTCGGCCGGGTCCATCACCGCCGGCGGCAGCCTCGGCATCCTGATCGCACCGAGCGTGATGCTGGTCGTGATGGGGCCGGTGATGGGCGTCCCGGTGGCCGACCTCTACGCGGCCTCGTTCGGCCCGGGCTTCCTCCTGGCGGGGATCTTCATCGCCTGGACGCTCATCCGCTGTCTGATCAATCCGCGCCTCGGGCCGCCGCTGCCGCCCGACCAGCGCGCGGCCTCGCTCCGCACGCTCGCGGTCGAGTTGACGCTCGGGATGCTTCCCCACGTCGTCCTGACCGTGGTGACGCTGGGGCCGATCCTGGCCGGCATGGCCACGCCCACCGAGGCGGCCGCGGTGGGTGTCCTGGGCACGATCGTCATGGCCGCCGCCTACCGGACGCTCTCCTGGGCGCGGCTCAAGCAGGCGATGATCCTGACTGCCCAGCAGTCGAGCATGATGCTGTTCCTCGCCGTCGCCTCCAACATCTTCGGTGCGATCTTCACGCGCCTCGGGTCGGCCACGCTGATGACCGAGACCCTCGTCGGGCTGCCCCTGCCACCCATGGGCACATTGCTGGTGGTCATGTTCCTCATCTTCCTGCTCGGGTGGCCCTTCGAGTGGCCGGCGATCGTCTTCGTCTTCGTGCCGCTGCTCCAGCCGGCCATCATGGCCCTCAACTTCGACCCGCTGTGGTTCGCGATCCTGATCGCCGTGAACCTCCAGACCGCGTTCCTGTCACCGCCGGTGGCGATGGCGGCCTATTACCTCAAGGCGGTGGCGCCGGACTGGAAGCTCACCGACATCTACCGGGGGATGGCGGAGTTCATGGTGCTCCAGGTCATCGGGTTGCTGCTGCTGATGTTGTTCCCCGGGATCGCCCTGTGGTTCCCGCATTGGCTGTACGGGGCGTGAGGCGGGCCGGCCGATGCGCGCTCTGGTTCCCGAACTGGCTCTTCGGCGAATAGCGCGGGGCCCCGGGGGCGCGCTCCGGCGGGCGGCCGTCCCACTAGTGCCGTTCCAACTTGTTGATACTAAATCTGTCCACGAACGACGTACACGGTGCCTTCCTAGGCGCGAATAGTTGGAACGGCACTAGCCCCTTGACAAGGCCCGTCGTCCAAGCCTAAATCACTGAATCCTCGGCCCCAGAGGCCCAAGGAGGTTCACCGATGAGCGACCCCCGACCCGTTCCGAGCGACGCGACCGTCAACCGCCGCGACTTCATTCGAGTTACGGGCGCCGGGGTCGCGGGGGCGTCACTGCTCACGATGCTCGAGGCCCGCCAGGCGCCGGCCCAGCTCCGGGGCACGAGCCTGCGCGTGCTGACATGGAGCCACTTCGTCCCGGCGTACGACGCCTGGCTCGACGACTTCGCCAAGAACTGGGGTGAGAAGAACGGGGTCCGGGTGCGGGTCGACCACATCCCGCACCTCGAGATGCCGGCGCGCTTCGCCGCCGAGTTCGCGGCGGGCACCGGGCACGACCTCATGCAGTTCAACGGGCAGATCTTCACCGGACAGTACTACCGGCACCTGGTGGACTTCGGCGACGTCGCCACCGCGCTCGAGAAGAAGTACGGCAAGTGGATGGAGAGCTCCAAGAGCGCGGCCCAGGTCAAGGGCGCGTGGTACGCCATTCCCGACTACTTCATCGCCATCCCGGTGCTGTGGCGGAAGGATCTTTTCGACTCGGTGGGCCGCCCCGAGCCCAAGACGTGGGACGATCTGAGAACGGCGGCGCGCCTGCTCAAGCCCAAAGGGCATCCCACCGGGATGCAGTTCTCACACTGCAACGACGCCAACCACAACTGGCGGGCGCTCCTCTACTGCTTCGGCGCCAAGGAGACCGATCCCTCCGGCGACAACCTCACGCTCGACTCCAAGGAGACGCGGGAGGCGCTCCGCTTCGCCAAGGCGATGTACGACGAGGGCATGACGCCGGAGGTCTTCTCGTGGGACGACGCCTCCGACAACCGGTTCCTCGCCTCCGGCGTCGGCTCCTGGATCCACGACGCCATCTCGGCGTTCCGGACCACCCAAGACACCAACCCCAAGGTGTTCGAGCATACCTACTGCGTGCCCGAGGCGGCGGGCCCCGGGGGGCAGAAGTGGAACGTCGGCGAGCCGATCATCTGGGCCGCGTGGAAGTTCTCCAAGAACACCCAGGGCGCCAAGGAGTTCGTCACGGCCATGGTGGACGCCCAGAAGGACGCCATGCTGGCCAGCCGCGGCTACAACATGCCGTTCCTCAGCGGCCATTACTCGAAGAACATGCCGGGACTCGGCAACGACCCGAAGCTGGCCGTGCTTCAGGAGCAGCACAAGATCACGGCGTTCTTCGGTCACCCGGGGCCGATGTCGCCGCCGGCCCAGGAGGTGCTCACCACCTTCATCATCCCCGACATGTTCACGCGGGTGGCGCGCGGTGCCGCCATCGAGGACGCGATGAAGTGGGGTGTCGGAGAGATCCGGCGCATCTACGCTAAGCACAAAGCCTCGTAGCGGATGGCTGAGACGACGGGCGGAAGCTCCTCGCCCGGAACTTCGCTGGCCGTCGCCGTCGGCGGGCGGGCCCGGGTGCTGTCGTGGTGGCGCACCCCGACCGCCCGCCGTTATGTCTTCGGCTACACGCTGCTGGCGCCGGCCGTGCTGTACGTCGGGCTGCTGGTCGGCGTCCCTTTCGTCTTCTCGCTTTATCTCTCGCTGAGCGACGCCACCGTCGGCGATCCCCTGGCCAGGTTCGTCGGCACGGCGAACTTCACGGCGGCGCTCGAGAACTCGGTCTTCTGGACGGCCGTCAGGAACACCTTCGTGTTCACTATCGGCGCCGGCATCATGAAGGGCCTGCTGGGGACGACGCTGGCCTTCCTGCTCGTCCAGCCCTTCACCGGGCGGCGCGTGATCCGCGCGCTGGTCGTCATCCCCTTCACGCTGCCCATCGCCGTCAGCGTGCTGGGATGGAAGTGGATGTTCGACTCGCAGTTCAGTGTCGTCAACTGGGCGCTGAGCCGGCTCGGGGTCATCGGCGGCTATGGCTCGGCCGACTGGCCGGTCTGGCTCGGCCAGCCGAACCTGGCCCTCTTCTCCGTGATGTTCGTCAACGTGTGGCGCGGCTTCCCGTTCAGCGCGATCGTGCTGCTGGCGGGCATGACCTCGGTGCCGCCCGACATCCTCGAGGCGGCCAAGGTGGACGGCGCCAATTTCCTGCAGCGCTTCCAGAAGGTGATCGTGCCGATGATCGCGCCGATCCTCTTCATCGGCGCCGCCTTCGACACGGTCTTCACGCTCTCGGACCTCAGCATCGTGTACCTGCTCACCAACGGCGGCCCGGACGGGGCGACCGAGATCCTGCCCACGCTCGCGTACAACACGGGCATCCGGGCCGGCGCCCTCGGCCGCGGGGCGGCCATCTCCCTCTTCCTGTTTCCGGTCCTCCTGCCGTTGATGATCTTGCTGCTCCGCACGCTCCGCCGGAGGCAGTACTGATGGCGCGCCTCCGTCTCGCGTCGCCTCGCTTCGTTCTCGGATTCACGCAGGCTCGCCTCGCGCGCGGAGCGCGCTGCGGCTTCGCACCCCCACGCCGATCCTCACGGACAACAGCGTACGCTCCGGTCGGCTCCTCGCTCGGGCCTCGCGATGCTCGCGACCTGGAGGCGCGCTGATGGCGGCGCGCGGAGATGGGCCGCCCCAGAGCCGGCGCTCCAAGGAGATGCGGCGGCACCTACTGATCTATCTGGGGCTGGTCCCGTTCCTCGTCATCGCCGTGTTTCCGATCTTCTGGATGGCCATCACCGCGCTCAAGCAGGAGGCGGATCTGTACCGGATGGACGCGGTGCCGTTCTGGTTCCACCTGCCACCCACCTGGAAGAACTTCGACTTTCTCTTCCAGCGCACCTTCTACGCGGATTGGATCGTCAACACCATGTCGATCTCCTTCTGGGTCTCGGCCATCACGCTGCTCACCGCGGTGCCGGCCGGTTATGCGCTGGCCCGCCTGCGCCTGCCGTTCGCCGAGAACCTCGGCATCGGAATCTTCATGACCTACCTGGTACCGGCTATCATCCTCTTCATTCCGCTCGCGCGCGTGGTGAGCTTGCTCGAATTACAGGATTCATGGTGGTCGCTGGTCGTCGTGTACCCGACCTTCACGATCCCCTTCTGTACCTGGCTGCTCATGGGATTCTTCAAGACGGTGCCCTTCGAGATCGAGGAAGCGGCGATGATCGACGGCTGCGGCCAGCTGGGCGCGCTGCTCCGGGTCGTCCTGCCGGTGAGCTGGCCGGGGGTGATCACCTCGGTGATCTTCTCCTTCACGCTCTCCATGCAGGACTTCCTCTACTCGCTGGCGTTCGTCTCGATCTCCGAGCAGAAGCCGGTGCCGCTGGGGGTCGCTACCGAGCTGATCCGGGGCGACGTCTATTTCTGGGGCTCGCTCATGGCGGGCGCGCTGCTGGTAGGCGTGCCGGTGGCCATCGTGTACAACCTGTTTCTCGACAAGTTCATCTCCGGCATCACAGGGGCGGCCATCAAGTAGGTGTCTCTAGCGCATCGCGTTTTTCGGGGAGGGCAGCGATGAGACTCAGGGGCTTCGTCGCAGTAATCGCGGCACTGGTGGTGTTCGTGGGCGGCGCGCAGGCGCAGTACTACGGGGGCGGCGGGACGGCTCCCGCCCAGGCCCAAACCGGCAAGCCGGCGCTCGAGAAGGGCGTGAAGGCCAGAAACCTCGTCACGTCGCTGGGCGGCTTCCGGGGGACGGCCAACGTGCCTGTCGTCCTCACCGGTCAGATCGTCGAGATCGAGCCCGGCGGGCAGACCGGTCGGCAGCGCCACCTGGTGCCGTCGTACATCTACGTGCTCGAGGGCACGCTGACCACGAACAGCGAAGGCGGACCGGTGGGCGTCGCCGGCGCCCAGTACCACAGCGAGGGCCAGTCGTACATGGACGCGCTCGGCGTCTGGCACAACCACTCGAACGCGGGTCAGAAGCCGGTGAGGTATCTCCTGCTGCTGATCGGCACTCCGGGCGGCTCGACGACGCAAAAGGCCGGCGCCGACGACTAGTGCCGTTCCAACTA
>DASYUQ010000215.1 GCA_036001065.1 Candidatus Methylomirabilota bacterium | reverse complement strand
CAGGCCCGATGGCAAGACAGCCGCCACGGTGCTGCCGGCCGCCTTCGGGTTGGCGGGCGTGAACCTGCACACCTACTCCGGATGGGGCTCCGTGACCCACTGGAACGCCTACGTCGCCAACACCCAGATGTACGGCAAAGGCACCTTCTACGACCCGCGTCTGAACGATCCGCAGCGGTTCCCGATCGCGGCGAAGGCCGGCTGGGCCAACGTGCGCCACACGCCGGACCTGGTGACGTCCAAGCTGGCGGCGCTCCACTACTACCAGCTCTCGATCCCCGCCCCCGAGCCGCCCAAGGACTCCTACGACGCCGCGGCGGCCGGGCGCGGAAAGACCCTGTTCGAGGGTAAGGCCAAGTGCGCGACGTGCCACGTGCCGCCGCTCTTCACCGAGCCGGGGTGGCCGATGCACGCCGCCGCGGAAATCGGTATCGACGACTTCCACGCCAGCCGCTCGCCCGACCGGAAATTCTATCGGACGACCCCGCTCCGAGGTCTCTTCGTCCGGGCCAAAGGCGGGTTCTACCACGACGGCCGCTTCGAGGATTTGCCGGCCGTCGTCGGGCACTACAACCGGCTGCTGAACCTGAATCTGACGACGGCCGAGACCAAGGATCTGGTCGAGTACCTGAAGTCGCTGTAGGACGCCGCCGGTCGATCAATAGGCGAGCGTGTCGCGCGCGGCGGCCAGGACCCGGGCGGCGTCGGGGACGTTCGCCCGCTCGCGGGCGAAGCCGACGAACGGCACATCGCAGGCGGTCACGCGCCGGATGGGCGCCTCCAGCGAGAGGAACGCGCCTTCCATGATGGAGGCGGCGATCTCCGCTCCGGGGCCGAAGCTGCGGGCGGCCTCGTGGACGATGACCGCGCGCCCGGTCTTCCGCACGGAGGCCACCAGGGTCTCGCGATCGAGCGGCGACACCGTGAGCACGTCGATCACCTCGCACTCGGCGCCGTCCTCCTCGGCCAGCGTCTCGGCGGCCTCCCGGGCCACCCGCAGCATCGCGCCGTAGGAGATCAGCGTGAGGTCCCCGCCCTCCCGGACGACGTGCGCCCGGCCGATCGGCAGCGTCTCGATCTCGTCGGGCACGTCCTCCCGGGCGGCGTGGTAGAGCCCCTTGGCCTCGAAGAAGATCACCGGGTCGGGATCGCGAATGGCGCTGACCAGGAGGGCGCGGGCGTTCCGAGGACCGGAAGGAATGACCATCTTCAGACCAGGAATATGCGCGTAGAACTGCTCCTCCGATTCTGAATGGTGCTCGAGCGCGCGGACCCCGCCCCCGTAGGGCATGCGGATGACCATCTGGCAGTGGAAGCGTCCCTGCGAGCGCATGCGGTAGCGGGCGGCGTGGTTCTCGATCTGATGAAAGCCCTGGAAGCTGAAGCCGGAGAACTGGATCTCGCAGACGGGCTTGAGGCCGTAGAGCGCCATGCCGATCGAGGTGCCGACGATGGCCGCCTCGGCCAGCGGGCTGTCGATGACGCGCTTGCCCCCGAACTTGCGGTGCAGGTCCTCGGTGACGCGGAAGACGCCGCCGTCCACGCCGACGTCCTCGCCGATGACGACGACGTCCTCGTCGCGCTCCATCTCCTGGAGCAGCGCCAGGTTGAGGGCCTTGACCATGTTCAGTTTCGCCATCGGCTCGTGCTCCGCTGGCCGCGCATCGGCGGCGAGGGAGGCGGCTCGCCCTCGGCCGGAGCGTCGTCGCTTCGCAGCCGCTCCCGCATCTCCTCCCGCTGGGCCACCAGATGGGGCGGC
>DASYUQ010000214.1 GCA_036001065.1 Candidatus Methylomirabilota bacterium | reverse complement strand
CCTCGTTTTCCAGCCGCTGCACAGGATCAGTGCAAGTTGCACTGAATCAGTGCACTCACTCTTCCCGGACAGGACCCTTCAGGTCCCAGCGGGCCAGCTTCGCGTTGAGCGAGTTCCGGTGCATCCCGAGAATCCGGGCCGCCTCGCTCACGTTCCAGCGAACACGCTGGAGCACGCGCAGCACCATCTGACGCTCGAACGCCTCGGTGGCCTCCCCGAGGGCGAAGCCGCCCGTCTCGCGGGCCGCCACGGCGCGGCCGGGCAGCAGCAGGTCGAGGGGCAGGTCGTCGACCCCGATGACCGGCCCCTCCAGCAGCCCCACCAGCCGCTCGATCACGTTCTGCAGCTCGCGGACGTTCCCCGGCCAGGAGTGTTCGCCGAGGACGGTGAGCGCCTCCGGCGACAGTCCCTCGATGCGCTTGTTGAACGCCTGGTCGTAGCGCCGGATGAAGTGCTGGACCAGCAGCGGAATGTCTTCCCGGCGCTCGCGCAGCGGGGGCACCGTGATCGGCATGACGTTGAGCCGGTAGTAGAGATCCTCCCGGAACGTTTCCTCGGCCACGGCCTGGTTGAGATCGGTGTTGGTGGCGACGATGATGCGGGCGTCGATGCGAATGGACCGCGTGCCGCCGACGCGCTCGATCTCCCGCTCCTGGAGCACGCGCAGCAGCTTGGCCTGCAGGTCCGGCTTGAGCGAGCCGATCTCGTCCAGGAAGAGGGTGCCGCCCTGGGCCAGCTCGAAGCGTCCCAGCTTGCGCTGGTAGGCGCCCGTGAACGCCCCCTTCTCGTGCCCGAACAGCTCCGATTCCACGAGGGTCTCGGACAGCGCCGCCGGATTGACCGGGACGAACGGCTTGTCCCGGCGCGGTCCCTGACGGTGGATGGCGCGCGCGATCAGCTCCTTGCCGGTGCCGCTCTCACCCGTGATGAGCACGGTGGTCGTGGTGCGAGCCACCTGGGTGATGAGCCGGTAGAGCTTCTGCATGGCGGGGTGCTGGCCGACCAGCTCGCCGCGATCGTGCTGGCGCTCGAGCTCGGAGCGAAGGAACACCACCTCACGCTCCAGCGAGCGCTTCTCCAGCGCGCGGCGGACGACGGAGAGCAGCTCGTCGTCCTCGAAGGGCTTGGTAAGGTAGTCGAAAGCGCCGAGCTTCATGGCCGCCACCGCCGTCCGGACGGTCTTCACGGCGGTCACCAGGACGACCTCCATGGCCTCGTCGATGGCCTTGATACGCTCGAGCACCTCGATGCCGTCCATCTCGGGCAGCCGGATGTCGAGAAGCACGAGATCCACCTGGCGCGATCGCACGACGTCGAGCGCGCTCCGGCCGTCGGGGACGTCCAGGACGTCGTAGTCGTCCTCCAGGATCAGGCGGAACGATTCCCGGATGCCGAGATCATCGTCGACGACGAGGACCACGGGGCGTACCGCCCGGGAGGCGTCCACCCCCTCCGAGGTCCGCAATTCGCGCGCCATGACCTAGGAATGTACCATCGAATCGGCCCGCCTTGCGATCCGGAAGTGACGTCGCGCGGTGCCGCGCGCGTGAGCCACGCGCTCACGCGCGCACGTCGACGACGATCTCCCGCTCCCGGGGGCCGTCGCACTCCACCAGCGCGATCCCTTGCCAGGTGCCCAGGAGGAGACGGCCCCCACCCACCGGGACCGTCTCGGACGGACCGAGGAAGGCCGCCTTCAGATGGGCGGCGCCGTTGTCGTCGACCTTGTCGTGCTCCCACACGCCCTCGGGAAACAGCTTGTCCAGCGCGGCGACGATGTCGGCGCGCACGCCGGGGTCCGCGTTCTCGTTGATGACGATGGCCGCGGTCGCGTGGCGGACGAAGACCGTGCAGAGGCCTTCGCCCACGCCCGATCGGGCCACCACGTCGGCGACGCGCGGCGTGAGGTCGAGGACCTCGAACTTCTTGCGGGTGCGCGCGCGGATGATCTCCTGCATGCGCTGATTGTATAGCCGGCGGCCCCGGCGCGTCGGGCCCGGCCGCCGGCGCCGTATGGAATCGGTGACATTGACGGTCGGAGCGGCGCGGCTAAGAATCGGCCGTGCTCGCGCGCGTGCTCTCCGCAGCCCTCATCGGTGTCGAGGCGGTGCTCGTGCGGGTCGAGGTGGACGTGGCCAGCGGGCTCCCGGCGTTCACCACGGTCGGTCTGCCCGACTCCGCCGTCCGCGAAAGTCGCGAGCGCGTGCGCACGGCCATTCGCAACGCGGGGTTCCCGTTTCCGTCCGACCGCATCACCGTCAACCTCGCCCCCGCCGATATCCGCAAGGAGGGCGCCTCCTTCGACCTGCCCATCGCCCTGGGGATCCTGGCGGCGACCGGCGCCGTCAAGAGCGGGCGGATCGGGCCCTTCGGTGTCGTCGGCGAGCTGGCGCTCGACGGGCAGATCCAGCCGGTGCGCGGCGCCCTGGCCGCCGGGCTGGCGTGCCGGAGGCACCGGATCACGACGCTGCTCGTTCCGGCCGCCAACCGTGCAGAAGCGGTGGCCGTCGACGGACTGCGCGTCCTGGCCGCCGCCACGCTCGGCGACGCCGTCGCCCTCCTGAACGGTGATGCCTCCGCCGCCGACCATCCGCTGCCGGCAACGCCACCACCCGAAGTTGTGATCGCCGACGACCTCGACTTCGCCGACGTGCGGGGACAGACCCATGCCAAGCGCGCGCTGGAGATCGCCGCCGCGGGCGCCCACAACGTCCTGCTCGTCGGTCCTCCGGGCGGCGGCAAGACGATGCTGGCCCGCCGGCTGCCCGGCATCCTGCCGCCCCTCAGCAGCGACGAGGTCATCGAGGTGTCGACGATCTGGAGCGTCGCCGGACTCCTGGCGCCCCAGGGCGGACTCGTGAGGACGCGCCCGTTCCGCGCCCCCCACCATACGATCTCGGTCTCCGGCCTGATCGGCGGCGGCAGCCCGCCCCATCCGGGCGAGGTCACGCTGGCGCACCTGGGCGTGCTCTTCCTCGACGAGCTGCCCGAGTTCCACCAGCACGTCCTGGAATCCCTCCGCCAGCCTCTGGAGGACGGTCGCGTGACGATCGCGCGAGCCAGCGGCATCGGCGACTTCCCCGCGCGCTTCCAACTGATCGCCGCCGCGAACCCCTGTCGCCGCGGCTGCCCCTCGCTCGACCGTTGCCTCTGCACCCCGGGCGAGCGCGGTCGCTACCTCGGCCGTCTCTCGCGGCCCCTGCTCGACCGCATCGACCTGCACGTCGAGCTGCCCGCGCTCGCGCCGACCGAGCTTCCGGCGGCGGCCGCCAGCGACACCTCGGCCACCGTCCGCGCCCGTATCCTGCGAGCGCGCGCCCGCCAGCGGGACCGCTTCCGCGGGACCACCGTCCGGGTCAACGCCGAGATGACGCCGCGCCAGCTGCGGCGCTTCTGTCCCCCGCCCGCCGAGGGCGAGCGGCTGCTGGCCGCCGCCATGAGCCGGCTCGGTCTGTCGGCCCGGGGCCACGACCGTGTGGTCAAGGTGGCGCGAACGATCGCCGACCTGGAGGACGCCGACGGGCCCCGCGCCGAGCACTTCGCCGAGGCCATCCAGTACCGGAGCCTGGACCGCCAGTGGCGGGCGTGAGGGGGCCGGCCTGTGCGACTGGCTGGCTGGGTGTCGGTGCCCGGCCACGATACGAGCACGCAGTTCGCGGGGCGGCCCGTTTTCAACCCCACGGTTGTGAACAGACCCGAGCCGCGCATGAGCGAGGGCGACCTGATCAGGGATCGGGTGATCGCTGGCGTCCCGCGGGCGAAGGCGCAGGGGCGCGGGCTTGGGCGGCCGCGCAAGCACCACGTCGACGTCGCCCGGGCCCGTGGTCGCTGACCCTCGCGCTCCGGGCCGCATACCCGACACCGCAAAAATCGTCGCTTCTGGCCGCCCATAACTCCGCGTCGGATAGGAGGGCCAGGAGGCGGCGCGCGCGCCTCAACAAGGATTTCTTCAACCTCAAGGCCAGCGCGCCGTGCTCGCCTGCGCGCTTCTCAGCCGTGCTGAGATACCCCAGACGCTCTGCTCTCCGTCTGGGTCTTGACGAAGCGCTCCGAAAAGGACTTTTCCCCCGGCACTCGGGGTCCTTCGTGCCAGCGTGTCAATACGCTTCGACCCACCGGCTCAATAACTGGTCGTTTTGATTGGCAAACCCCGGTTGGTACCGACCTTGCCACCTACTCCCCGGGGCGGTGCGGAACAAAGCCCTCAGGGAGGAAACCACGGAATTGGGGAGTCGTCATCGGACAGGTCCTCAGTCACATCCCGAACATCAACGGCTGGCGGACATTTGATGCGAGGTTCATATCGGGAATCCCGGTTAAGAGACGAGCGCGGGGTATTCCTGTCGACACTGCCTGCGGGGCGCGGCGAGCGCCAGCTTGCGCTCACGGTCGTGCTGGTGTCCGTCGTGCTCTTTCTCGCGGCAGCGCCCTTTGCGAAGGAGCCGCTCGCGCAGATTTGGGCCTTCATCCCGATGTATGAATCAGCGCTCGTGATCAACGATCTGATCACGGCGGTCTTGCTTTTCGGTCAGTTCAGCATATTGCGGTCGCGGGCGCTGTTGGTGCTGGCCAGCGGCTACCTGTTTACGGCCTTCATGACTGTCTCGCACGCGCTCACGTTCCCCGGCCTGTTCTCGCCAACCGGCCTGCTCGGCGCCGGGCCTCAGAGCACGGCCTGGCTGTACATGTTCTGGCATGGCGGGTTCCCGCTCCTCGTCATCGTGTATGTGCTGCTCACGGACGAGGGGCGCGAGACGAGCCGTCCTGGCGGCCACGCCAGCATCGCCGTCCTGTCCAGCATTGCGTCGGTTCTCGTCCTCGCGTGCGGGCTCACGCTCCTCGCCACGGCGGGCCAGGACGCTCTCCCCGCGATCATGCGGGGCAACCACTACACCCCGGCGATGAGCATCGTCGTCTCGAGCGTCTGGGGGTTGAGCCTCCTCGCGCTGGTCATCCTGTGGCGGCGACGGCCGCACTCGGTGCTCGACCTGTGGCTCATGGTCGTGATGTGCGCGTGGCTCTTCGATATCGCACTGGCCGCGGTCCTCAACGCTGGCCGTTTCGACCTCGGCTTCTACGTCGGCCGGATCTATGGACTGCTGGCGGCAAGCGCTGTGCTCCTGGTGCTGCTGCTCGAGAACGGCATGCTCTACGCTCGGCTCGTCGAGGTTTACCGCGAGCTCGACCGCCAGAACCGCTCGCTGGAGCAGATCGTCGCCGAACGGACGCAGCGGCTCCTGCAGAGCGAGAAAGTGGCCACGATGGGCTCCCTGCTGGCCGGCGTCGCTCACGAGCTCAACAACCCGCTGGCGGTCCTCATGGGCCAGGCTCACCTTCTTCGCGAACTGGCCAAGGACCCCTCGCTGGTCCAGCGCGCCGAGAAGATCCACGCCGCGGCGGAGCGGTGCGCCCGCATCGTGCGCAACTTCCTGTCGCTGGCGCGCCAACGCCCGCCCGAGCGGGGAGACGTGCGGCTCAACCAGGTGGTCCGGGAGGCCGCCGAGTTGCTGGCCTACGAGCTGCGCACGAGCAGTGTCGAGGTCGCCTTGGATCTGGCCGAGGACCTGCCGACGCTGTGGGCGGACTCTCACCAGCTCCATCAAGTGGTGGTCAACCTCGTGGGCAACGCCCACCAAGCGATGCGCCATCTGGCCGCGCCACGGCGGATCGTTCTCACCACGCGACCCGGTCCGACGCGAAACCGTGTCCGCCTCGAGGTGACGGACACCGGCCCCGGGATTCCGGCGGCGATCCGGTCGAAGATCTTCGAACCTTTCTTCACGACGAAGCCTCCGGGCGAAGGGACCGGGCTGGGGCTGTCGCTCTGCCGGGGCATCATCGAAGAGCACGGCGGCACCATCGCGGTGGAGAGCGAGCCGGGCCGGGGCACGACCTTTGTCGTCGAGCTACCCATGCTGGCTCGCCCGGCGCCCGCGCGTGGCCCTGCCGACGCCGAGGCGTTGCCGCCGATCACTCCGAAGGCCATTCTCGTGGCGGACGACGAACCGGACATCGCCGCGACACTGGCCGAGGCGCTTCAGCGCGACGGCCATCAGGTCGACATTGCGGCCGATGGTCTTATGGCCCTCAAGATGCTGGCGCGGCGGTCCTACGACCTGGTGCTGAGCGATACCAAAATGCCCAATCTCGACGGAGAGGGCCTGTACCGCCAACTCGAGCGGCGCTTCCCGGCACTGCTTCAGCGGCTGATTTTTGTCACCGGCGACGTGCTGGATCGGGAGAAACGAGAATTTCTCGAGTCGACCGGGGCGCCGTGTCTCGCGAAGCCGTTCGACCTCAGCGAAGTCCGGCGGGTGGTTCACCGTGTGCTCGCTGGTGCGAGCACGGCGAGGTCGCCCCAGCCGTGAAGCGGATCCTGATTGGGCGTTGGCAAGCCAGACACTGAAGGATGGAGCCGTCAGCTACGCGGTTCTTGAAAGGTCCGGAGCGGGCTCGCCCGCGGTGGGGGAACGAGCGTTGAGATCAGCGGTGGGACCGCGGAAAAAGGTGTTGGTCGTGGACGACGAAGTGGAGGTCCGCGAGGTGTTGACCGAATACCTCGCGGTGCAGGGGTTCGAGGTGCTGGAGGCGGGTAACGGCCTTGAGGCGTTGCTTCACGTCAAGCACGCGCGGCCCGCTGCGGTCGTACTTGATCTCGCCATGCCGCGGCTCGGCGGGTTGGAGACGCTGAAGCGGATCCGCAAGTTCGATCCGGCGATCGCCGTGGTGATTGCGACCGGGCAGCTCGATGATGACGTCCGCCGGCAGGCGGTGGCCCTGGGCGCGCGTGCGGTTTTCCCCAAGCCGGTGGAGTTGTCGGACCTGCTGGCCGCACTGGGGGGCGTCGGGAAACCCGCGCAGGGATCCACTCCGGCCCCCGAGATGCGCCCTGCGCCACCGGCGCGGAGCCTCCCGCCGGTCGGCTCCCAGGGCAAAATCCTCGTCATCGACGACGATCCGGACTTCCGGGCGATGCTCGAAGAGTTCCTGACCGTAAGCGGCCATCAAGTGATCTCGGCGGCCGATGGCGTGGCCGGAGTACGGGAGATCGTTCAGGGCGCGCCGGACGTGGCGCTGCTCGACATTGACATGCCGGGCCTGAGCGGGCTCGAGGCCCTTCCGGCCATCAGGGCGGTGGCTCCGGACGTGGTCGTGATCATGGTCAGCGGAATGGCGAACGTGGAGGTCGCCAAGCGCGCGCTCGCCCTGGGCGCGTTCGACTACGTCGTCAAACCCGTGGACCTGGCGTACTTGACCCAAAGCCTGCAGACCGCGCTGACGATGAAGCGCGTGTCGATGTAACTGCCCGAGCTCGTCACGAAGAACCGGTGGCCGAGCTGCCCGCCAACGCCGACTGAGGATTGGGACCGCGCCCTCCTTCTCGCCGCCCTCGGCTTCGCCCGCCTTGAGCTGGGTACTGAGTTGCCCACGCTCCGGGCACTCCGAAGCTGGCTCGGCTCCTGGCGAGGTGTCGGCCTGGTCGCGGAGACCATGCGGCGGCGATACATTAGCTCGGAGCGGATGTCGACCTCTTCCAGAGTCGCCGTCGGCTCACCCTGATCCGCCGCACGGCGCACGGGCTCACGAAGGAGATCATCGCTGTCCATCGCCGACCTCTAGGACATCGCGTGAACCGCACGACCCGAGACACCTGTAGGTCATCACGAGAGCATCCCGGAGACATGAGTTAGCCCCGATCCGAAATAAGCTCGCAGGTGAAAGCGGCACATGGCCGCGAACATGGGCGGTGTTCAGGAGATGGTTCGACCGCAGCCAGCGCCTCTATAGGAAGACGTGGGTGCGCACGTACCCACCCTGGCCACGGCCG
>DASYUQ010000213.1 GCA_036001065.1 Candidatus Methylomirabilota bacterium | reverse complement strand
ACTTCGCCTGGCCGATCTCGGCGAGCGCCTTTTTCTGGAATTCCCAGGTCGCCACCTTTTCGACGGGGAGCGTGGTCTTCTGACGTCCCGCCTTGATGTTCAGCTCCTGCATCCAGATGAGCGAGGCAGCGCTGACGTCCCCGTTCGGGTTGAACTGCTTGTGGGCGAGGAACCAGTCGTAGATCCACTCGACCTCTTCCGGCTTGCGCTTGGCGTACTTCGTCATGAGTTTGACGACCTCGGGTTTGTTCGTCTGATCCATGACCCACCGGATGCCCTTGGCCTGGGCCACGAGCGCTTTCACCAGATCTAGGGGCCGCTCCTTGATGACCTTCTCGGTGGTGATGAGGGTGAATCTGACCCAGTGCGGCAGCTCGTGGGCGGCCACGGCCAACACTCTCCCACCTGTCGACTTCACGACGGGCTCGAGCTCGATGCTCGACACGGTCGCGGCCGCCTGTCCGGCCACCAGCGCCCGGACACGATCGGGGTCGCCGCCCATCTGGACCCACTCGATCTTCTTCACGTCCACCTTGTGATTTTCGAGAATGGCCTGCGCCACGACGTGCGGGAGGGCCCCCACTGCGGAGACGGCCACCGGCTTGCCGGCCAGGTCAGCCAGCGCGTTGATGTCCTTGCGGACGAACAGCACGTGGGGGAGGCCGGGCATGAACGAGGCGACGATGCGCAGCGGGGCGCCCTTCTCGATAGCGGCCATGGCCCCCGCCGGCGTGATCTCGGCGATCTCGCAGGCGCCGGCCGTCAGCGCGCGCAGCAGATCCGCGTCCCCCGGCATCTCCACCGGCTCGAAGTCGAGCCCCTGCTCCTTGTAGAACCCCTTCTCCCAGCCGGCCAGCTCGAACGCGGTGTCCGCCTTGTAGCGGACGACGCCCATGCGCCACTTCGCCGGGGTCTGCGCCCACGCCGGCGCCGCCCAGTGGAACCCCAACGCCAGCGCACCCACGATGATCGCGAGACGCTTCATGACTCCTCCTCCCTCTCGTCCTTCCAGCGGTCGAGGCTTCACGACGAAAACTGGCGCGAAAGTACCACAGGCGAGGGCACGGCAGAGCGGCCTACCGTTTTCTCGCGAGCGGCGCCATAATCGCCACCACGAAAAGGGGGGTCTGATCATGGAGCGACCCTGGGAGTCCCTGATCCCCGAGCACGAGCAGGCGGTCTATCGGGCGGCCGGCTACGGCAAGCGCGGCACCTGGGGTGAGCGGCCCGCCCTGCTCGTCGTCGACGTCAACTACAACTTCACCGGGGACCGGCCCGAGCCGATCCTCGAGTCGATCAAGCGCTTCCGGAACAGCTGCGGCGAGATCGCCTGGGAGGTCGTCCCCAAGATCGCGGCGCTGCTCGAGCACGCGCGCGCCCACGGGGTGCCGGTCTTCTACTCGACGCAGGGCTACCGGCCCGATGCCCTGGGCGTCGGCTCGTGGGGCCAGAAGAACTCCCGGGCGACGACGGCGTCGGAGGAAGCGCTCCGGATCGGCACCGAGATCGTCAAGGAGATCGCGCCCCTGCCCGACGAGATCGTGGTGCGGAAGGACAAGCCGAGCGCCTTCTTCGGCACCGCCCTCGTGAGCCATCTGAACGCGCGCTCGATCGACACCGTCATCATCGCGGGCACGACGACGAGCGGCTGCGTGCGCGCGACCGCCGTGGACGCCTTCTCCTACAATTACCGGGTGGTGGTCGTCGAGGACTGTGTCTTCGACCGGGGCCAGACGCCGCACCGGCTCAACCTCTTCGATCTCGATTCGAAGTATGCGGACGTCGTCCCCGCGAAAGAGGTGATGGCGTACTTCGAGAGGCTTCGCACCCCATCGTGAATCGGACTGGCAGAGTCCCCATGTCACCGTCGGGGTGTCGTTCTGGTTCTAGCTGCCCAACGCGGAGACCCTCGGTTGACAGCGCTCCGGGCGGCGGTGTAGCGTGCCCGCGTCCTGCCACACGTTCCCGAGGAGGAATGCCATGAAACAAGGCCTGGGGATCGCCAGCGTTCTGTTCGTCTTGAGCCTCCTTCTCGTCGTCGCCGCGCCGGGCCCCGCCGGGGCGCAGTGCCAGCTCGGCGTGCCGGCCATCAAAATCGGCGTGCAAGGGGCGGCCTCGGGGCCCCACGCGGACTACGGGCGGCAGATCGAGATGGGCGCCACGATGGCGATCGAGGAGATCAACACGGCCGGCGGCATCCTGGGCTGCAGGCTCGAGATGAAGTTCATGGACGATGAGAACAAGGCGGCCACCGGCGTGAAGAACGCCCGGTACCTCGTGACGGAGTGGGGCGCCCACTTCATGGTCGGGACCGACTCGAGTGGCGTGGCCATGGCCCTGGGGCCCGTGCTCGCGGAGCTCAAGCGCATCCACTTCTTCACGCACGCGGCGACCCATCGGCTGACCGAGGAGCTGGTGGCGGGGAAGGGAATCCAGGAGATCGTCCGGGTGAGCGTCCCCGTCTACCAGGACGCCATCGTGGCCGCGCTCATCTTCAAGGACCGGCCCGAGATCAAGCGGTGGGCCACCATCGGCGCCGACTACGAGTACGGCTACGCATCGTGGAGCCTCTTCAAGGACACGCTGAAGAAGTATCGGCCGGACGTGGAGTTCGTGGCCGCGGCGTGGGCGCCGTTCCTGACGCTGGATTTTTCCCCCCACGTCTCGGCGGTGATGGCCCAGAAGCCTGACGCGATCTTTTCAACCCCGTGGGCGGGCGAGGCCGTGATGCTCCTCCGGCAGGCGCTGATCCAGGGCGTGTTCGACCAGATCCACGCCTGGTGGCAGGCGATGGGAGGCTCGGTGGACGTCCTCGAGGGGATCGCCTCGGAAGTCCAGCGCGACAGGTTCAAGGGCAAGCTGTGGGCCACGGCCCGTTACATCCACAACTGGCCCGACACCCCGGAGAACAAGGCCTTCATCGAGCGGTTCCGGAAGCGCTGGGCCAGGTTCCCCAATTACTCGGCGGAGACGACCTACTCCGCGTTTTTCATCATGAAGGCCGCGGTCGAAAAGGCCCGGAGCCTGGAGACGCCGAAAGTCATCGAGGCGCTGCGGGGCATGCAGATCAGGAATCCCGGAGGCCTGCGCGTCTTCCGGGCCGAGGACCACCAGTTCGTCTACAACGTCCCCGCCGGCCGCGTCATGATGGATCCGAACTTCCCCATCCCGGTCCTCGGCGACCTCAAGATCTTCCCGGCCAAGGACTACTATCGCCATCCGCCGTTCACGCCCGTCGCGGTCACGAAGTAACGGCTCGCCCTTTCTTCGGAGGGGGGGCGAAGCCCCCCTCCGAGGATCGTCATGGACACCATCGCCTTTCAGGGTCTGATCGGCCTCTCGCTGGCCATGTATCTCTGGCTTATCTCCGCCGGCTTGACGATCATCTTCGGCGTGCTGCGGATCGTGAACTTTGCCCACGGGAGCCTCTTCATGATGGGGGCGTACCTGGCCTTCACCTTCTACGGCCAGCTCGGGCTCCCGTTCGGGCTGGCCATCCTCCTGAGCCTCCTGGGGGTCGGCCTGCTCGGCCTGGTGATGGAGCGGTTCTTCCTGCGCCGGATCTATTCCATCGATGAGGCGTACCAGCTCCTCCTCACCTTCGGCTTCATCCTGATCCTCGACGACGCCGTGAAGATCATCTGGGGAGGGGTCTTCAAGATCCCTCCGATTCCCGCCTTTCTCGACGGCGCGTGGCGCGTGTTTGGCCGGCCGTTTCCGGTCTACAACGCCTTCGTCATCGCGGTGGGGCTGCTCGTCGCGATCCTCCTCTGGGCGCTCTTCGAGAAGAGCTGGTGGGGGCGAACCGTGCGGGCCACCGCCTCCGACCGCGAGATGGCGAACGCGATCGGCGTCAACGTCCCCCGCGTGTTCTCCGGCGTGTTCATGTTCGGGTCGATGCTGGCGGCGCTGGGGGGCGCCATAGGGACGCCGGTCCGGGTCGTCGCCCCCGGGATCGGCGCCGCGATGATCATTCAGGCCTTCATCATCACGGTCATCGGCGGGCTGGGGAACCTCAAAGGAGCCTTCGTCGGCTCGCTCATCGTCGGAATCCTGAGCGCCTACGGGACCCTCTTCTTCCCGGTGTTCGAGCTGTTCTTCATCTTCGTGATCATGGCGGTGGTCCTGCTGGTCCGGCCGCAAGGCCTCTTTGCCCGTTGAGGAAGACGGTGACCGACCGGCCCTCTCGCCGTCTCATCGTGTTCGGGGGCGTCGTGGTGCTGATCCTGCTCGCGCTCCCGTCGCTGGCCGGTCGCTATTCCTTGTACCTCGTGATCCAGATCCTGATCCTGTCGGTCTTCTCCCTCGGGTTCAATCTCCTCTTCGGTTACACCGGGTTGCTCTCGTTCGGCCAGGCCGGATTTTTCGCCGTCGGCGCCTATGCCTGCGCGAAGATCCTCCTGGCCGTGCCGAATCTCTTTCTCGGCCTGATCGGCGGCGTGGTCGTCGCGGCGGCGGCGGCGCTCCTCCTGGGCTTTCTCTCGGTCCGGCACACCCGGATCTACTTCTCCATGCTCACGCTCGCCTACGGCATGATGATCTACTCCATCGCGTGGAAGTGGCGCGACTTCACCGGGGGTGACGACGGGCTCGTCGGCATCCCGCGGGCGCCGCTGGCGATTCCTGGCCTGCCGGCGCTCAGCGTCGCCAGCATGGAACGCTACTACTACGTCGTTCTGGTCGTCTCGCTCCTCGCCATCTGGCTCATGTACCGTCTGGTGAACTCGCCCCTCGGGCTCGCCCTGCAGGCGATCCGGGACAGCGAGAGCCGGGCGGAATTCGCGGGGATAGCCGTGAGGACCTACCGCCTGGTCGCCTTCACCATCGCGGGACTGTACGCTGGGCTGGCCGGCGCGCTGCTCCCCCCGCTCGAGAACACCGTCACCCCGCCGATCGCCCACTGGAGCACGTCGGCCGAGCCGGTCCTGGCCACGCTCCTCGGCGGGATCCACGTCTTCGGGGGCCCCATCGTCGGCGCCTTCCTGTTTTTCATGATCAAGGACGTCATCGTCCGCTTCACCGAGTACTGGCTCATCTGGCTCGGCGCCATCGTGGTCGTCCTGGTCATGGGCTTCCGCGGAGGCGTGGTCGGCATTTTCGCGCGACAGGTCCGGTCGGCCCGGGCCGAGGCGCCGTCCGGTCGGTGATCGCGTGACGGCGGGCGCGCTCTTGAGGGTCGAGGGCCTGCGGAAGCGGTTTGGCGAGCTGGCCGCCGTGGACGGCGTCGAGCTGACGCTCGCCCCGGCGCGACTCACGGCGATCATCGGGCCCAATGGCGCGGGCAAGACCACCCTGATCAACCTCGTCACGGGCGCGCTGCGCCCCGATTCCGGGCGAGTATATTTCAAGGGCGAGGAGGTCACGCGCCTGGCCACCCACCACCGCGTCCGGAAGGGACTCTCGCGCTCGTTCCAGCTCATGAACATCTTTGGCCGGCTCTCCGTGCTCGAGAACGTCCTGGTGCCGGTGCTGTCCCGGCTCGGGCGGACCGTCGATCCCTTCTCGAGCCTGGAACGCCAAGCGGAGGCGCTGGCGGAGGCCGAGCAGATCCTCGAGGAGATCGGCCTCTGGCACGCGCGAGCCCAGCCGGCCGGCGCCATCTCGCACGGCGACCAGCGGCTCCTGGAGCTCGGGATCGCCATCGCGCCCGCGCCCGCACTCTGCTTCCTCGACGAACCGTCGGCGGGATTGACGCCCGTCGAGCGAACCACGGTGCTCGAGCTGATCCGAAGGCTTTCCGTGGAGCGGCGAACCACCTTTGCCATCGTGGAGCACGATATGGATGTGGTCTTCTCCCTCTCGGACTGGATCGTGGTGATGAACCGGGGCCGGGTGTTGGCCGAGGGGCCGCCAACTGAGATCCGGGAAAACCGAGAGGTGCGAGAGGTCTATCTGGGGGAGGAAGCGCTCGCGTGATGCTCGAGGTTCGTGATCTGGTCACCGCGTACGGCCAGAGTCTTGTCATCCAGGGCATTTCCCTGGACGTCACAGCCGGCGAGGTCGTCTGCCTGCTCGGGCGGAACGGTGCCGGCAAGACCACGACGCTCCGGAGCATCATGGGGCTCACCCCGCCGCGCACCGGACGGGTCACCTTCAACGGAGGGGACATCACGGGCCGCCAACCTTTTGAGATCGCCAGGCTCGGCGTCGGGTACGTCCCCGACGACCGGCGGATCTTTCCGGACCTCACGGTGGAGGAAAATCTGGAGATCGTCCGCCGGGTGACCGGCCGGGAGGGGCAATGGACGGTGCCGCGGGTCTATCAACTCTTTCCCCTCTTGCGAGGACTTCGCGGCAACCGGGGGGTCGGTCTCTCGGGAGGCGAGCAGAAAATGTTGGCGATCGGCCGGGCCCTCATGGGCAACCCGGCCCTCCTGATTCTCGACGAGCCCTCCGAGGGCCTGAGCCCGCTGATGGTCCGCACGCTCATCGAGGCCATCCGCCAGATCCGTCAGGAAGGCGTCACGCTTCTCCTCGCCGACCAGAACCTCAAATTCGCCCGACGGGTCGCCCACCGCGGCTACATCATCGAAAAAGGGACGGTCCGGTACTCGGGCCGTCTGGACGACCTGTGGGCCGATCAGGAGATCGTGCGCAAGTACCTGGCGGTATGACGCTCGGCCCGCCGAGCTGGCGTCAGGCGTTCGGGCGGCGCGTGAGGCGGCCGGCGCCGCCGAGGCCCCCCTCGCCCCACGGCGCCGGTGCCTCGTCCGGAACCGCGCCCTCGTGGCCGAGGATGCTGAGGCCGAGATCGCGGATCATGGCGAAGTCAGCCGGGGGCGGCTGGCCGGTGGTGGTCAGGTAGTCGCCGACGAAGATCGAGTTGGCGACCTCGAGCCCGAGCGGCTGGAGCCACCGCAGCTGCACCTCACGCCCGCCGGCGATCCGCAGCTCGGCGGCCGGGTTGAGCAGCCGGAACAGGCACAGGATCTTGAGGGCGGTGCGCGGGCCCAGCGGTGCCCGGCCCGCGAGCGGCGTGCCCGGGATCGGGATGAGGAAGTTGACCGGGATCGAGTCCACGCGAAGGGCGCGCAGCGCGTAGCTGAGCGCGATCACGTCCTCGAGCTCCTCCCCCATGCCGAAGAGCGCGCCGCAGCAGGGTGAGAGCCCGGCGGCCCGGGCACGCTCCACCGTCTCCACGCGATCGCGGTAGGTGTGGGTCGCGCAGATCTCCGGGTAGAACCGCTCGCTCGTGTTCAGGTTGTGGTTGTACGCAAAGACGCCGGCCGCGCGCAGGCGCTCGGCCTGATCGCCCTTGAGGAGTCCGAGGCACGCGCAGACTTCGAGTCCGGGGTGGGCGGAGCGGACCGCCGCCACCGCCTCGCACGCCTGGTCGACTTCGCGATCGGTGGGGCCCCGCCCGCTCGCCACCATGCAGAACCGGGCCGCCTTGAGGTCGACGGCGCGGCCGGCGGCGGCGACGACCTCGCCGGCGGGACGCATCGGATAGCGCGCGATGTCCGCCGTCGAGAGCGACGACTGGGAGCAGTAGTGGCAGTCTTCCGGGCAGAGCCCGCTCTTGAGGTTCAGCAGGAAGTTGAGCTTGACGGCGGTGCCGAAATGGGCTCGGCGCACCCGGCCTACCGCAGCGACCAGCGGCAGCAGCTCCTCGTCCGGCGCCGCCAGCACCGCGCGCGCCTGGTCGGGAGTGATCGCCTCGCCGGCCAGCGCGCGCTCGGCCAGCGCCTCCCAGTTCGGTCGGTCGGTCATCGGAGGCTCTCGGCGGCGGCAGTTCCCACGCTCGCTCTGATACCGCGCGAATGGCGGGGGCGTCAAGCGGGAAACGGTCGGAGCCGGGCAGCGGTCAGCAGCGCGTGGCGTCGTCGATCAGGAGCCGAAGCGTCCCGCCGGCCGGGTCGTACTCGACGTCGTTCCCGGAACACTGGAAGCTCGGCGGGGAGTGGAGGAGCCCGAGGACCGCGGGCTTGTCGGCGGGCCACTGGCCATGCTGCGCATGGTACGTCTGCAGCATGCTCCGCATCGACCCCAGCGTGGCCTGGTCGGCGGCGAGCCGGGCGTGCGCGAGCGTGCGCTCCTCCTGGAGCTTCTCGACCGTGCGGGCGGTGGAGCCGACGTAGCGGTAGAGCAGAGCGCCGGCCACCGCCAGAACCACGAGCACGAGGACGATCTCGATCAGGCCGAGCCCCCGCTCCCCGGCCAGCGCGTCCCCGTTCGGTCGGCCGGTCATCGGCGGCCCTGGGCGTCGGCCGGCGGCGCCAGCACGAGGTTGTCGATCAGCCGTATCGCTCCGACCCACGCGGCCACGCAGCACACGGCGCCGCCTTGAGCGATCGCGGTGAGGGGCTCGAGCGAGCCCGGGTCCACCACGGCCACGTAGTCGATCCGGACGAGCGGCTCGGCGGCCAGCATGCCCTCGACGACCGCGGCGAGGGTCTTCGGGTCGCGCTCGCCCCGCTCGCAGGCCTGCCGGGCGGCTACAAGCGCCCGGAAGATCACGGTGGCGGCTTGCCGCTGCGCGGCGGCGAGGTACGCGTTGCGGGAGCTCATCGCGAGCCCGTCCGGCTCGCGCACGGTCGGGCACGGCACGATGGTGGTCGACACGTTCAGGTCGCGGGCCATCCGCTCGATGACCCGGAGCTGCTGGTAGTCCTTCTCGCCGAAGTAGGCACGGTCGGGCTGCACGAGGTTCAGGAGCTTCAGGACAACGGTGGCCACGCCCCGGAAGTGCCCCGGCCGGGCGGCGCCCTCCCAGCGTTCGGTCAGCGTCTCGACGGTCACCCATGTCGAGAACCCGGCCGGGTACACGATCGCCGGCGTCGGCGCGAAGACGAGGTGGACGCCCTCGCCATCGAGCAGCACGAGGTCGCGCGCAAGGTCCCGCGGGTAGCGCTCGAAGTCCTCGTGAGGGCCAAACTGCGCCGGATTGACGAAGATGCTGACCACCACTCGCTCGCACTCGCGACGGGCCCGACGGACGAGCGAGAGATGACCGTCGTGTAGCGCCCCCATGGTGGGCACGAAGCCGAGCGGGCCCGGGACGGCCGCACGCCAGGCCCGGAGGGCTTCGAGGCTCTCGACCACGTCCATCGGTGACTCCCTATACCACAACGCACGGGGCTGTTGACAGCGGGGCGCTGCTGGTGTCATCTGAGGCACGCCCGGACAGGGTCCAGGAGGTCTCCATGCTCGCATTCACGGTCAACGGTCGAAGGCAGCAGGTCGACGTCCCACCCGACACACCGCTGCTCTGGGTGATCCGCGAGACGCTCGGCCTCACCGGTACTAAATATGGATGCGGCATGGCGCTCTGCGGCGCCTGCACGATCCATGTGGACGGGGCGCCCATGCGCGCGTGCGTCACGCCGGCCTCGGCTGCCGCCGGCCGAAAAGTGACCACGATCGAGGGCCTCTCGGCCACGGGCGACCATCCCGTGCAGCGGGCCTGGGTCGAGGTGGACGTCCCCCAGTGCGGCTTCTGCCAGCCAGGCCAGATCATGTCGGCAGCGGCGCTGTTGGCCTCGAAGCCCTCCCCCACCGACGCGGACATCGAC